>JAFEEV010000216.1 GCA_018240935.1 Pseudomonadota bacterium | reverse complement strand
TTTTGACTTTAACTTGCGATACCTTTATATAGGCAACGGTAGTACTGATTCAAACCGATCGGGCAGTAATACGAGTTTACCTATGGAAGCGCTGATTATTTCGGCGAACGAGACAAAGCGATTCGCTCGTGCAGTCAATTAATCAATGTTTCCTTACAATACTAAGGAGATTAACAGCATGTCAGCAACCACAACTTCATCGTTTCACGGCGTTAAAACGAATCATCGAATCGGCAAATTACTGCTATGGGGCATGCTAATTGCGCCGCTTCTGATTTCGGGGTGCAGCATCGGCGATAAAATCGACAAAGCAACCGATAAAGTAAGCGATATCGCCGGAGATACCGTTGCTACACTGGATAACGCAATCGATGCGCTTGACCGGAATTCCTCATCATGGCAAGCGGTGTTGCAAGATACTACGTCAAAACTCACCAAAGATGCGCAATCCACGGTACGTAACGAAGTTTCCGATCTGCTCAACCGCAGCGTTGCGGCAACCGGTGATGAATTGCGTTGCAATATGGATTTTATCGGTACCCGCGTGCGCCAAGCGCTGGCGAGAATCCGTGCGCGCTTGATGCACCAAGCGGTGCCGCCCGTCGAGCCGGCGCTGTGCCATGTAGTACCGGCTGCTGTGGATATGGCGTTGGATCCGGGGCGCCGCAACAAGTTGGAATTTTTTGGTTACGATTTCGATACCACGCCGATTAAAGTGACACTGCACGATACGTCGCGCACGCAGGATGTTTCCGCCGAACTGGACCGGTTAACGCACTATCACATGACGCTCAATCTTGGTGCGAATGGTGTTCCGTTATCGAAAGCGAGCGACAAGCTTACCTTGGAATGGCAGAATCGCCCCATTTCCAGTATCGCGGTCATTCAACCCGCAACACCGGTATGCCGGGAAAAAATCGATACTTACGCGCGTGATACCTATTTATCCTTTACACCGCCGCATACCCGGGGCGATAAGGAATTCGCCGGTCACGGCCCGGAAGTATGGGCTAGGGCGAACTGGAGCAGCGACGGCACGCATGTCAAATTAAAACTTTGGATGAAAGCGCGAGAAACACGCAGTGATTGGACCACCGCCGAGGGTGAGCGCAATGAAACATACTATACGGCGCCGCCAGGCTGGCGCATCGACAGCATCGTCAGCGGTCTGGAGAGTTCAGCGCATTATGTCGATACGGATCACAATGACGATCGCCAAGGCGGCGGCCCAAATGGACCGGTCAAGGAATTTAAATTCCGCGGCGATCATGATGGCGATGATGCCGGCAGCTACACGGGGGTGGATGTGACCTTCAATCCGCTGGTGGTTAAATTGGTCGAAGTAGCTAACTGCGCGCCAGCATCGGCGGTGAAATCTCTGCAAGTGAAGGATCTGATTGCTCCCGCCACGATCAAGCGCCTGCAACCGATGATGCTGAAGCTGCAAGCTCCGAAACCGTAACGATACGAAGAATAAATCCTACTCATGCAATATGGGTAGCTGATACAAAAAAAGGTCAAATGGATATCACTATCCATTTGACCGGGAGGTGTCTTCAGCTTTGCAGGCGGAAAGTTGAAGGACATGGCAGAAGCAGGAGGGAGGGAGATTTAAGGAAGCGCTGAAAAAGGTAGCGAGCGACGGTCAGGCAAGGCGAAATCAGATGAAAAAGCGCAGTTTACGAGATGTAAATGAGCATTTTGAGTCTGATTTCAACACAGTATGATCAAGCACAGTAGTTTTTCAGAGATTCCTTAAGTTCTGCTGATGTCAACCACAGTATCCGCTAATCGTGTCGCTATGTATGTGACTTTAGTCACAATAAAATGCGATAAAGTGTAGTTTCGCAAGACTAACATGCTCGATGAGGCGATATTGGAATCGGACTCAAGACGCTTTGTCTATTGATAAACTGCGTTTGTTCGCTTGATTTCGTCTTATCCGATCACCGTTCGCCATCTTTCTCAAAAACCTCGTTCAGGGAATGCTCCGTATGGATCCGCAACCGGTGGATCAATAAGTGTTGCTGTCATATTAGATAGGAGATAGCTGGCTGAAGAATTTGGCAATGTTTCAGTTGGTCATTCATCACCGCTCGTTTTATAATCCGCGCATCATAATTAATCCAATTTCCGTAATGGCCGGTGTTACAGTCGTGACTTCACACTCTGCTTAATCAATATGAATCCAAATCTGAATCAACTGCAACCGTACCCGTTCCAGAAATTGCGGCAACTGTTTCAAGGCGTGACTCGCAACACTGCGCTGAAACCCATTGAGTTGCAAATCGGTGAGCCTAAGCATGCGACACCGGCATTTATCCGTCAGACCATGACGGACAACTTGACCGGTTTATCGACTTATCCGACAACACTGGGCACGCCAGTGCTGCGCAACAGTATCGCGGATTGGATCAAACGGCGCTATAACTTGTCCGGGATCGATCCGGATACCGAAGTCATTCCGGTCAACGGCAGCCGCGAGGCGCTGTTCTCTTTTGCGCAAACGGTGATCGATAGCAGCGGCAACAAGCAACCGGTGGTGGTGTGCCCCAATCCGTTTTATCAGATTTACGAAGGCGCTGCGTTTCTGGCCGGGGCTGCGCCGCATTTCATCAATACCTTGCCGGACAATCATTTCAAGCTGGATTTCTCGCAGTTGAGCGATGACGTATGGTCGCGCACGCAATTGATTTACGTTTGCTCGCCCAACAATCCGACCGGCAGCGTGATGACGCTGGACGATTGGCGCGCGTTGTTTGCGTTGTCGGACCGGTATGGTTTCGTAGTGGCTTCGGATGAGTGTTATTCGGAGATTTATTGCGGCGAGAATAACCCGCCGCTGGGTGCTCTGGATGCTGCGCAACAATTAGGACGGACCGGTTTTCCGCGTTTGGCGGTGTTCAATAGCTTATCGAAACGCTCGAATGTGCCGGGGTTGCGCTCTGGTTTTGCTGCTGGGAATGCGCAGTTATTGGAGAAATTCCTTCTGTACCGCACGTATCACGGTTCGGCGATGAATCCGGCGGCGCAGGCGGCGAGTGCGGCAGCTTGGAATGACGAAGCACATGTGGTGGAAAACCGCCGGTTGTACGCGCGCAAATTTGCCGACGCCCTTGCAGTGTTATCGGATACAACCGAGGTGCAGATGCCCGATGCCAGTTTTTATTTGTGGCTCAAAACACCGGTCAGCGATACCGAATTCACCAAACGGTTGTATCAAGATTATAATGTGACGGTGCTGCCGGGCAGTTATCTGGCGCGCGATGCGCACGGCGTCAATCCCGGGAAGGATTTTGTGCGGATTGCGCTGGTTGCATCACCGGAAGAATGCATTGAGGCTATGGAAAGAATCAAACGTTTTTTGCAAACAATATGATTCAGCAGAGTTGAGAATAAATTACCAGGAAAAATTAAATGACAAATGAATTGCAAATCACCATTGAAGAAGCTTTTGACCGCCGCGCCGAAATTACACCGCGCACAGTCGATGCTAAATTGAAAGAAGCGGTTACCCAAGCTCTCGCGCTGCTCGATAGCGGTAAATTGCGTGTGGCGGAAAAGGTCGATGGTGAGTGGGTTACCCATCAGTGGCTGAAAAAGGCGGTGTTGCTGTCATTTCGTATCGAAGACAACAGTTTTATCAAAGGCGGTTTTTCCAATTATTTTGACAAGGTGCCATCGAAATTTGCGGATTACAGCTCGCGGGATTTTCGTGACGGCGGCTTCCGTGTCGTTCCGCCCGCAGCGGTGCGCAAGGGTTCGTTTATTGCCAGCAATGTCGTGCTGATGCCGTCATACGTCAATATCGGCGCGTATGTCGACGAAGGCACGATGGTCGATACTTGGGCCACGGTCGGTTCGTGCGCGCAAATCGGCAAGAATGTGCATTTATCCGGCGGTGTCGGTATCGGCGGCGTGCTGGAACCGGTGCAGGCCAATCCGACGATCATCGAGGATAATTGTTTTATCGGAGCGCGTTCCGAGGTGGTCGAGGGCGTGATTGTCGGTGAGAACTCGGTAATTTCGATGGGAGTGTATATCGGCCAGAGCACCAAAATTTATAACCGCGAAACCGGTGAAGTCACTTATGGCCGTATTCCCCCCGGATCGGTTGTGGTATCAGGCAATTTGCCCTCTGAGAATGGAAAATACAGTTTGTATTGTGCTGTGATCGTCAAGCAAGTAGATGCTAAAACAAGATCAAAAACAGGGATCAACGAACTGTTGCGTGGAATCTGACCGGGGGTTTCAACTCAACATTATAAAAAATCCCCTGAACGGGGATTTTTTATGGCTATTTACCGGACGACCACCTGGTTGTCGACTTTTTTAACACCGTCGACGATCCAGGCATGCATGTTGATGCGCGTCACCTGATCTTCATTACTGACAGCGCCTTTCAAAGCGACATTGCCGTCTTGTACTTTGATTTCGATGTTGGCGCCTTGCAGCACAGGATCCGACTGCACAGCTTGTGTGATGCGCGCGAAAATGGTCGAGTCGTCATAAACGGGACCGGATGGTGGGGTGACCCAGGATTGGTGTGTTTTTTCTGCATAGTTTTCACAGCCGGTCAATATGAATAAGCTCACGAAGAGTAAAGCCAAAGTTAATAAATGAGTACGCGTTTGCATAATATTTGTGTCCTATCAATAATTTTCTGAATTTAAATTCGTATGCTGTTAGATACGATCTAAGGTTTTATGTCTTGTTATTTTTTACAGATATATGTCATTTGTCCCTTAATTTAGTATGGAATCATAACGCCACTGGCGGGCGATAGACAAGCCAGTTCATGCAAATTGCCTCGTAAGGAAACTTGCGGTGTTCCTCATCAGTTTTTTTCAATGGTTGCAAGCAGAAAGCGTTGTATTTGCACTTCCAAATTGTCTGCCAAACAATCGAACTCCTGCACGGTACCGGTTTGCATACCGCGTAACCAAGTGAGTTGCCGCTTGGCCAGCTGACGGGTAGCGGCGATGCCCATGTCACGCAATTCAGCGTTGCTTATTTGATTATTCAGATAAAGACAGACTTGACGGTAGCCGACACAGCGCATCGACGGCGACTCGAGATCGAGCGAAGGAAATTCACCGCGAATGACTTGAACTTCCTCGATGAGGCCGTTTTTTAGCATCGCCTCGAAGCGGTGCGCAATACGCACATGCAATTGACTGCGTTCACTGGGAATGAGTGCGATGTTGATGGTATGAAAAGGAAAATCACTTTGCCGGGGCATTTTTAGAATTTCGGACATCGGTTGTTGTGTCAGGTAACACACTTCCAGCGCGCGCTGAATCCGCTGACTGTCGGTAGGTTTGATTCGTGCAGCGGTTTCTTGATCCAGCTCGGCGAGTTTCTGGTGCATGGCTGGCCATCCCAACTCATTAGCCATGTTTTCAAGGGTTAAACGAAGATTCCGGTCCGCCGAAGGGAGCAGCGACAAGCCTTCTCGCAACGCCCGGAAGTAGAGCATTGTGCCGCCCGTCAGCAGCGGAATCTTGCCGCGCCGGGTGATTTCGTGCATGACATGCAGTGCATCGTGCCGGAATTGCGCCGCAGAATAGTGCTGATCCGGATCGATGAGATCGATCAGGTGATGCGGTATCTTGTTTAACGTCGCTGGATCAGGTTTGGCGGTTCCGATATTCATGCGACGATACACTTGAGCGGAATCCACACTGATGATTTCAACCGGGAAATTTTCCGCAATCTCCAATGCAATTTTGCTTTTTCCACTGGCAGTCGGACCCATTAAGAAAATAGCGGGCGGCAAGTGGGTTGAATTTTGCATGATGTGATCCGGCGGCGAGTAGGAGGAAGAAAGCTTATAAGCCAAGCAGGCAATCGTTTCCGGTGTCGGGAATTATTGCCATTTTATAGTTAAATAAGCATTGGACAATCGATGAAACTCGGCTAAACTTTGGAAGATACAACTTTTTACAGGAACACTTAATTGTCTGCATTACAAATTTTCGCCATCGTAACGTTTCTCTTCATAATATATAACTTGGGGTCCGCCCTATATTATATGTTCAAAGACAAAGGGAATTCGACACGTATGGTCAAGTCGCTGAGCATACGTATCGGTTTATCGCTTTTTCTATTTATCGTTATGATGATAGCGTATCGCTTGAATATGCCTACCGATCCGTGGTAACCGAGGAGTATTGATGCGCTTACCGCGTCAATGGTCTTGAAGAAAATATCCAGAAATGTCGTCATCATCGGTGCGGGTGCCGCCGGCATGATGTGTGCGATTGAAGCTGGTAAGCGCGGCCGTAGTGTGATTTTGCTTGATCACGCAAATAAATTGGCGGAGAAAATCCGCATCTCTGGTGGTGGCCGTTGCAATTTTACTAATCGTTATGTCAAACCGGAAAACTATATTTCCGAAAATCCGCATTTTTGCCGTTCCGCGCTTGCGCGTTTCACACCGCATGATTTTATCGCACTGATTGAAAAACACGGCATTCACTACCACGAGAAAAAATCCGGACAATTGTTTTGCGTCGACAGCTCACAACAAATCATCGATATGTTGCAGCACGAATGCGCATCTGCCGGTGTAGATTGGCAAATGCCTTGCCAAGTGCAAAAAATTGAATATATTTCAGACAATGCTGCAGGGCATGGCAGCAAACGATTCCTCATAACAACAGAGCGTTGTGTCATTGTCACTGATTCATTAGTGATTGCTACCGGCGGATTATCCATTCCACAAATTGGCGCGAGTGCATTTGGCTATCAAGTGGCCAACCAATTTGGTATCCGAGTAACGCCACTGCGCCCGGGATTGGTCGGTTTGACTTTTTCTGCAGACGACTTTACAGGTTTTAAAGATATTTCCGGTATTTCCATCGATGCTGTGGTCAGTTGCGATGACGCATCATTTCGTGAAAATGTTTTATTCACTCATCGAGGATTAAGCGGCCCTGCAATTTTGCAGGTTTCTTCCTATTGGCAGCCAGGTAAGTATTTGCAAATCAATATTCTACCGCAACTTGATGCCGGCCGTATTTTCTCGGAACATAGGCAAAGTACAGTTCTGCTGCCGAATTTACTGGCACGCTATCTTCCTAAACGATTTGTGCAAATCTGGTGTTCGGCGATTTTTACTGAGCTATCCTTTATTGCAAAGCCGATCAAACAATATCGAGATAATGAATTACACCAGATAGCAAGTAGAATTCATGATTGGCAGATTATCCCTAGTGGCACAACCGGTTATAAGAAAGCGGAAGTGACGCTTGGAGGGGTTGATACGCATGAATTGTCATCCAAAACAATGGAATCAAGACGCATGCCAGGACTCTACTTCATTGGGGAAGTCGTTGATGTAACGGGTCAGTTGGGTGGATATAATTTTCAATGGGCTTGGTCTTCAGGATATGCGGCAGGTCAAGTGGTCTGAAAGATAATGTATTTTTCTGATTGTTAAGGAAGCTCTGAAAAAGGTAGCGAGCGACGGTCAGGCAAGGCGAAATCAGATGAAAAAGCGCAGTTTACGAGATGTAAATGAGCATTTTGAGTCTGATTTCAACACAGCATGATCGAGCGCAGTAGTTTTTCAGAGCTTCCTTAATGCAATCAATTGATCTAAAAATAACTGATCTTATAAAATTCATTGATTTGTCATAAACAAATTTATTAAGTTTTTTGAATTCGTGATACAGAACCACGAAACCGATATTGAAAAATCCAAATTTTCTGAATCTAAAAATTACGGATAAATTTTTCAAAAAAACCGGGGAAGTGAGGTTATGAATTAATCCTTGTAGATAAAGGGGAAATAGGGTGTTCTTGGGGAAAAACCCCCGATAGTTCAGAGGAGATTTTATGACAAATGACTTGAC
>JAFEEV010000215.1 GCA_018240935.1 Pseudomonadota bacterium | reverse complement strand
GGCGCAATTGAAGGAAGCGTTGAAAGAACTGCTCGCCGCCATGCTGGAACCGCTGGTGCAGCCTTTGGATACCGCGGTGCACAAGCCGTTCGTCATCATGATCACCGGCGTCAACGGCGTGGGAAAAACCACGTCGATCGGCAAACTGGCGAAATATTTTCAGGGGCAAGGCAAATCGGTATTGTTGGCCGCCGGCGACACCTTCCGCGCGGCGGCGCGCGAGCAATTGATCGCCTGGGGGGAGCGCAACAATGTCACGGTCATCGCGCCGGATAACGATCCGGACAAAAAAAACGATCCCGCTGCGGTGATTTTTGATGCGGTCAATTCAGCCAAGGCGCGCGGCATCGATATCGTACTGGCGGATACCGCCGGGCGGCTGACCACGCAATTGCATTTGATGGAAGAAATCAAGAAGGTAAAGCGCGTGATCGCCAAAGCCATGCCCGACGCGCCGCACGAAGTATTGCTGGTACTCGATGCGAATACGGGACAAAATGCCATCGCGCAAGTGAAAGCGTTTGATGAAGCGCTGGATGTCACCGGTCTGATTATGACCAAACTGGACGGTACCGCCAAGGGTGGTGTGGTGGCTGCGATTGCCGGGCAATATCCGGAAAATCCGCCGGCATTGCGTTTTATCGGCGTCGGCGAAGGTGTCGATGACTTAAGGCCGTTTGACGCCAAGCAGTTCGTTGACGCACTGTTTGATTGAACACTATCGACATGATCATCTTCAAGAATGTCTCGAAACGCTATCCCGACGGCTATGTGGCGCTGAATAACGTTGATCTGTCAGTGGCATCCGGCGAAATGGTGTTTCTGACCGGTCATTCGGGGGCGGGAAAAAGCACGTTATTAAAGCTCATCGCTGCGATCGAACGCCCCACTTCCGGCGTCATCACAATCAGCGGGCAGAATATCGCCCAGCTCAAACCGGCTGCCATTCCCTATCTGCGCCGCAAGATCGGCTTTATTTTCCAAGACCACAAGCTGCTGTTCGATCGCACTGTATTTGATAATGTCCTGCTGCCGCTGCAAATCAGCAATTTCGATCACAACACGGTGGCTGCCCGTGTCCGCGCCGCATTGGATAAAGTAGGGCTGTTAAAAAAAGAAAAAGCCATGCCGATCGCGTTATCGGGCGGAGAAAGGCAGCGGCTGTGCATTGCGCGCGCGGTGGTTCATCGTCCGGCTATTCTGATCGCCGATGAACCAACCGGCAATCTGGACGTGGAATACGCCCGGGATATCATGGCCCTGTTCACATCATTCAACCAAGTGGGGGTGACGGTGCTGATCGCAACGCATGATGCTTCATTATTGGAAGACACGCAGCATCGCATTCTGTCACTCAAACAAGGAAAACTGGCGACATGATGCGCGCATGGCTGACACAACACGGGTTTGTATTTTTTCTCACGCTGAGACGGTTGATTGCAACACCGCTCACCAGCTTGCTCAGTATTATCGTAATGGGGATTGCACTCAGTTTGCCGGCAGGCATTTATGTACTGATGCAAAACCTGCAAGCTTTTTCCGGACAAATGGCGGATTCCCCGCAGATGAGTTTGTTTCTTAAACTGGATACGACGCAAGACAGCATTGAGAAAGTCAATCAGCGTCTGGAAGAAAACCCGCAAATCCTGTCTGTCCGGTTTATTCCGAAAGACGCCGCGTTGCAGCAGTTGCAGCAAAGTAGCGGGCTTACGGATATTGCCGCGAGCCTGGGGCGCAACCCCCTTCCGGATGCCTTCGTTATTCATACTCAGGAAAACACCGCCGACGCGCTGGAACAATTGCGCCTGACCCTGCAAAAGTGGCCGGAAATTGAACATGTGCAATTCGATTCAGCTTGGATCGAGCGCTTGAATGCGTTACTCGATCTTGGCCGTTTTGCCGTGTTGATGCTCGCTACGCTACTGAGTGTCGCGATTATCGCGATCATGTTCAACACCATTCGTCTGCAAATACTCACCAAGCGGGATGAAATTGAATTATCCAAGCTCATCGGCGCGACCGACAGCTTTATCCAGCGCCCCTTCCTTTATTTCGGCGCACTGCAAGGATTGGCGGGAGGTGCTACGGCATGGCTTATCATGGTGCTGGCCATTCGCACCTTCAATGAACAACTCATTACGCTGTCGCAACTTTATGCCATTGATTTGCAATTGCAGCCGCTCACTATGATGGACAGCATCAGTCTATTGCTGTTTTCAGGCTGGCTGGGATGGTTAGGTGCGCGCATCTCGGTTGCAAGCCATCTTTGGCAGATCGAACCCAAATAAGCAAAATCCTAGCGGCGAACTTTTTCAAATATTTGGCACTCTCATTGCGGGAGTGCTAGAATAATGGCGGTTTGAAAGACAATAATTGGGTGAAAACCCATATTCAGGAGATGATTACAATGACGAATGCTTTGACACTGCCTTCAATGGGTGGAAGTTTAGAAAGTTATATTCAGTCTGCTAATTCTTTCCCCATTCTTTCTCAAGAAGAAGAAAGCAGTTTGGCGCGGCGCTTGTGGGATCACGGCGATCTCGAGGCTGCGCAACAACTGATTTTGTCGCATTTACGGTTTGTGGTCGCAATAGCGCGCGGTTACAAGGGATATGGTCTTCCGCAAGCCGACTTGATCCAGGAAGGCAATATCGGTCTGATGAAAGCGGTCAAGCGTTTTGACCCTGAGCGCGGTGTACGTTTGGTATCCTTTGCCGTGCACTGGATCAAAGCGGAGATTCATGAGTTCATCATGCGTAATTGGCGTTTGGTTAAAATAGCCACCACCAAGCAACAGCGCAAATTGTTCTTCAACTTGCGCAGCATGAAACAAGGACTGGATACAATGAATCCGCAAGAAGTGGATGCGATGGCTGCGCAGCTGGGTGTCAAATCCGAGGAAGTGGTTGAAATGGAGAAGCGCTTTAACGGCTCGGATATCTCATTGGAGCCCATATCGGATGAAGAAGACGAGGCATTTAGTCCGATCAGCTACCTGACTGATGGCGAAGAACCGTCGCAAATTCTGGAAAATGAACAAATTGCGCACTTGCGCGAAAAAGGATTGCAGCAATCGCTTGCATGCCTGGATGATCGT
This sequence comes from Pseudomonadota bacterium, assembly GCA_018240935.1. Lineage (GTDB taxonomy): Bacteria > Pseudomonadota > Gammaproteobacteria > Burkholderiales > Nitrosomonadaceae > Nitrosomonas. The sequence continues at coordinate 1,079 of JAFEEV010000215.1, read as the reverse complement.
AGCCGCCATATCATTGAAGCGCGCTGGTTAAGGGAAAAAGACACGGCAACCTTGCACGATTTGGCTGAAGAATTGGGTGTATCCGCGGAGCGTATCCGTCAAATCGAAGCTAAGGCGCTGCAAAAAATGCGTGGTGTTTTGTCAGTTACTGCATAAAGTATGTGAATGGTTGTAATTTATAACGCCCATTTGACTTTGGATTAAGCCGAATGGGTGTATCATTTTAAGAACCGGAGAGGTACCGAAGTGGTCATAACGGCGCTGACTCGAAATCAGATGGTCAGGGTAACCTGGCACATGGGTTCGAATCCCATCCTCTCCGCCATTTCCATGTCCACGCACTTCCACACCAGTCCACAAAATACAACGAAAAACCTTATCTACAAGCATCTTGCTTTCCGTAGCAGTCCAAAATAATCCGCTAGAATCCGATAAAAAAGTGTGGTAAAAAACGTGGTAACAATTTTTACCACACAAAAAGTTACCACATTATGGCTATCAAGGAATTATTGACTGATCTAGCCTGCAAGAATGCGGCTGCTGAAGGTTCCAAAATACGCAAGCTCCACGATGGCCAAGGGCTGTATCTTTGGGTTTATGAAGATGGCCGCAAGTATTGGCGGCTGCGCTATAAGATTCATGACAAGGAGAAATCCTTATCCCTTGGTGTTTATCCTGTTGTGGGATTGAAGCAGGCACGGCAGCTTGCACAGGCTGAGCGTGCAAAGCTGATGGGCAATATAGACCCGTCCATTGACCGCAAGCTGAACAAGCAAAAAGCCAAGGAAGCCGCAGCCAATAGCTTTGAAGCCACTGCCCGCGAATGGTACACAAAGCAAACGCATACATGGGCAGAAAGCCACGCAAAGGATGTAATAAGACGGCTGGAAGGCAATGTGTTCCCTTTTATCGGCATGTACCCGATTAGCACGATTGAAGCACCGCAATTACTCAACATGATCCGCATTATTGAGCAACGGGGTTCTTACGATCTGGCGCATCGAGTGCTTGGAGTATGCGGCCAAGTATTCCGCTATGGCATATCAACAGGCCGATGCGCCCGCGATCCTTCCGGCGAT
>JAFEEV010000214.1 GCA_018240935.1 Pseudomonadota bacterium | reverse complement strand
TTGGTCGCGTCGATTTCAGCCGAACCGGATTTGTCCGCCGGTAAATTCGAGCAATTGGCCCAGTATCTGTTCAAAGGGCGCTCGCAGTTACGCAATATCGGTGCAGCGCCTGATTTAGTCATACGCTATATGTATCCGCTGGAGGGTAATGAAGCGGCCATCGGCTTGAATTACCGGGATCATCCATCGCAGTACGAAGCGGTAATGCAAGCGCGCGATAGCGGCAATCTCATTTTTGACGGACCGGTTGATCTGGTGCAAGGAGGGCAAGGGTTTATCGCGCGCATTCCGGTATTTCTCGAAGAGAATAAGGCTGGTAAGGAGAAAGTATTCTGGGGAATGATATCGGCTGTCATCGATGTGGAGCAGTTATATACGGCCAGCGGCTTGCCGGATCTTGCGCAGGAGTTTGACATCGCCCTGCGGCGGAACGGTGTCGTGTTTTTGGGAACAGACCAGGTGTTTAATCAACATCCGGTAGTGCTGGATATTTCCTTGCCCGACAAGAGTTCATGGCAGATGGCGGCGATTCCCAAAGGAGGGTGGTCCGCAGCCAGCGGCAGTCCCGTTTTTTTCCGCCTTGGTCTGATTTTGGCCGCTATTCTGGTTTTGCTCCCGCTCATCGCCATCGGGGTATTTCATCGCAAGAATCGCGATAGTGAAATGCGGTTGCGCGCGTTGTTTGTGATGTCGCCGGTTGGAATCACATTGAACGACTATTCGACCGGCAGGTTCATCGAATTCAATGATGCTCTGTTGATTCCCACCGGCTATGCGCGCGAGGAGCTTCTCGATTTGACGTATTGGGATATTACGCCGCAGGATTATGCCGCCGATGAAGCGCGCCAGCTCGAGACTTTGCTGGTGACAGGCAGGTTCGGCCCCTACCGGAAGGAATATATCCGCAAGGACGGCAGCCGTTATCCGGTGCAGCTCAACGGTGTTGTGATCCACGATGCTTCCGGGCGGAAATTGATCTGGTCGATTGTTGAAGATATTACTGAGCGCTTACAGGCGGAACAAGCGCTGCGGGAAAGTAAGGAGCGCTATCAGCGGCTGGTGGAAGACATCGGCGATAAATTTGTCATTTATAGCCATAAAGCGCTGACGGGAGAGCTTACCTATATCAGCAGCGGCGTCGGGAAAGTTTTCGGTATTACCAAAGAAGAAGCGATCGGAGGATTTTGGGACCGCATCATTAATTGGTATCCGGATTCTCTGGAGCATGCTTATTTCATTGCTACCCAGATCGCGCAAGGAAAAATTGATTTTGTGCAATTCGAGATGAGTTTTATACATCCCGATGGAAATGAACGCACGATCCTGGCTTCGGCGCATCCGGCCAACGACGCCAGCGGCGATTTGTGTATCGAGGGTATCGCCGAAGATATCACCGCACGCAAAGCCGCCGAGGAGGCGCTCATTAAGGCCCGGCGGGAAGCTGAGCGGGCGAACGAGGCCAAGTCCCAATTCCTGTCCAACATGAGTCATGAATTACGCACGCCGCTGAACGCCATTCTGGGTTTTAGCCAGTTGATGGAGCTGGAAGACCTCAACAATCCGCATTTAAAGTACATCAAGGGGATTAAGAGTGCGGGCACTCATTTGCTGGCGCTGATTAACGAAGTGCTGGATCTGGCTCGAATCGAATCGGGGCGGATCGATCTGAAATTGGAACCGGTTGAAGTTCTACCGCTGATCGAAGAATGCTTCAATCTGATGCGGACACAGGCGGATAAGCGCGATATTCAAATGATGCACGCCGCGTTGGCGGAGAAAGTGCTGTATGCCGACCGGGTCAGGCTCAAGCAAGTGATGCTCAATCTGATATCCAACGCCGTTAAATACAATCGCCAGGGCGGTAAAGTCCATGTCGAAGCGCGTGAATCCGAAGTACCCGGTTATTTGAGGATAGTGATCACCGATACCGGGATCGGTATCGCCGAGGATAAGATGGGAGAGCTTTTCCAGCCTTTTAACCGGTTGGATGCTGCCAAGAGCGGAATAGAAGGGACCGGCATCGGGTTGTCGATTACGCGGCAAATCGTCGAGTTAATGGGCGGCAGCGCCGGTGCGGAAAGCGCACTGGGCGCAGGCAGCACGTTCTGGTTCGAATTGCCGGTAACAGCGCTGCCTTAAACACAAAAAAGCGTGCACCGCGCTTTCGTTTCTTTGCATGGCCGCGCGTGAATCGCCACGGCAAATGTCAGCCGTGCGCAATCCATCAACCGGATTCAGCTGACGAAGAAATTGCGCATCATGCCCATGTCTTCATGCTCCAGATTATGGCAGTGATACAGGAATAAACCGGTATAGTCGTTAAACGGTTTAATGATCTCCACTTCTTCTCCCGGCATTACCAGCACGGTGTCCTTCCAGCCGTTATTGATGAATCCGTCCTTGACGGTATCGTAAGCGCCGCCAAGGTTATTGGGTGTGCGCGACAGGATCTGGAATTGCTGGCCATGGATGTGAATCGGATGCGGCAACGCCATCATCATACCCATCCCGCCGCCCCGGCCGCCGCGCATTCCACCGCCCATTCCCCGGTTATCATGCGATATCCGGATGCGCTGCACGGTATTCACCGGTATCTTTTCCTGCTCCAGATAATTGTGCATCTCAAAGGTTCTGCCGTTGAGATTGAACGCCATGTGGCGCATGCCGATGGTAATGGGTACCACCCTATTGGCATCGGAAGCATCCTTGGCCGTCAGGCGGCGCATGGGAATCAGCGTGTCCGGCAGTTTGGGCGAATCGCTGACCTGTCCGGCGATGGTAAATCGGACGATCGTGTCTGTGTCGCTTTGGTTTGCCGCTCCTTCCATCATGCCCATTCCGCCCCGCCCGCCGTGCATTCCGCGCCCCATGCCGCCGCCCATATGCGCCGCGGAACCTTGATATGGCAAGCTTTGCAGCGTCAACTCCGAACCGGGTTCGCGCCCGCTGAAATCGGCCCAGAGTTCTACTCGTTCCGCCGGGCCAAGCATGACGTAGGGCAGGGTTTCCGGTTTTTCCAGTAATGCGCCGTCGGTGCCGATGGCAGTGACCGGCGTGCCGTC
>JAFEEV010000213.1 GCA_018240935.1 Pseudomonadota bacterium | reverse complement strand
GGCCATTCACCGTTGCGCACCGCCCGGTCGATCGGGTTGATTTGCCGCAATAAGCTCAGGATATAACCCAGCGTCAGCTCGGCGACGGCTTGCGCCGGCGCTTCCGGTGTGTTCAGCACGTGAATGCCGTGATTTTTCGCCGCCGCCAGATCGACGCTATCCATTCCGGCGCCGCAGCGCGAAATGACTTTCAGATTCGGCGCGGATTGAAACACCCGCTCGGTCAGCGGCTCGATCCCGGCGATCAAACCGGTAGCGCCGCCGCTCAGCAATTCGATGATTTCATCTTCGGTGAGCTTGCGTTTGTGCGGATTGGTGACGGCCTGAAAACCTTGTTGCAACAAGCGCTGAATGGCCGGATTGTTGCCGGTATCGAACGACGAAGTGGAAACGACAAATGAGTTCATGATGTTTTCAATGTTGCGCGGATGCTGTGTAAATGTGTGCGGCAGATCGAATCGAGAATGCGGATATCCAGCGCGTAGCCGAGAAAGTTGAAACCGGCGGCGATGCGTTGCTGCAATGCTTGCGGATCGGGTTCGATGACATGGATACCGCCAGGTTTTTGCGCGTGACGGCCGGCTTCCAGCACGTGCGCGATGGCCGCTTGCACATCCGGATGATTCAAATCGCCGGGACGGCCCATCGAACCGGATAAGTCGTACGGGCCGATGATGTAGGCATCGATGCCGGGAACGGCCAGAATCTCATCGATGGCTTTGACCGCGTCGACATGTTCGATCATCACGACGATCACCGCGTTTTCTTCCAGCCACTGCCGGTACGCCTGGAAACTCGAACCATAACCCTGCGCGCGCGCCAGACCGACACCGCGTTGTCCGCGCGGCGGGTAGTACACGCCATCCACCGCGGCTTTAGCGTCGGCGGCGGATTTGATCATCGGCACCATGACGCCGGTTGCGCCGGCGTCCATGACACGTTTGATCTGATCGGGATGATTCGATGTCAGACGCACGATGGCCGGACATTGCTTGGCGTCCAGCACTTGAATAATGGCTTGCACTTCGCTGAGTTCCAGCACGCTGTGCTCCATATCCAGCACCAGCCAATCGAATCCGGCGGATGCCATGATTTCGGCGATCGATGGATGCCCCAGCGTGACCCACGAACCGATGGTCAATTCGGAGCGGTTCAATCTTGATTTTAATGCCATGATCGTTCCTAGTATTGGGATAGCAGCGGATCCGCTGCCATCAGTTTCTCGACGCGCGCCAGATCCTCCGGAGTATCCACCGCCTGAGTATTGAATTCGGTGGGTACCATTTTGACTTGCATGCCGTGCTCAAGCAGGCGCAGCATGTCGATCGATTCCAATTTCTCCAGCGGTGTCGGTGTCAACTGTGTGTATTGGTACAAGGTGCTGCGGCGGAATGGAATAATGCAGACCTGTTTGTACGCCGCGGTATCGGCAAAACCGCTTTTGGCGATTGTCGGAATCGGGCGGCGCGACATATACAGCGCGTCGTTGTGTTGATTCATGACGACCTTGATGGTGTTTGCATCGAGGTAATCAGCTTCATGGTCAATTTTGCGCACCAGGTTGACGCAGCCCAGTTTCGGGTCATCTTTGAAAGGCGCTACGGCGGTATCGATCATATCGGGGTGTGTCATCGGTTCATCGCCTTGCACCATGACGATCAGATCGGCATCAAGGTAGACAACCGCTTCCGCGACGCGATCGCTGGCGCGTTCGTGTATATCGGATGTCATGATGACTTGCGCGCCGAAACCTTCCGCGACTTGGCGGATTTCTTCGTCGCAGGTGGCGATATACGTGGCGTCGAGCGATTTGCTCATGGCCACGCGTTTATAAATATGTTCGATCATCGGGCGTCCGAGTATTTTTGCGATGGGTTTGCCCGGGAAACGCGATGATCCCATGCGGGCCGGTATGACAGCGATTGTTTTCATGAAAATGCCGTACGATTGGTTAGTGGTTGAGTACAAAAAGTTACCGCTAAAAGCAGTGCGCTGATTATCCGGTTTTTCCTCTATTCTGGGCAATATTAATTGCTAAATTTAACGCGAGTGTTGTTTTACAGCATGCATTATGAAAACGCCGATTAAGATTGCACGAGCGGATCGCTTTGCCGCGCAGCACGCGTTTCCTCGTCTATCCCGATGATATGTCCCGGCCGCTGCGTTGCGCGCGCTTCCATGTAAAACCGGTCAGGATACGTTGCTGGTAATTGCAGGGTTGCCAGAGTAAAATGGCGCGCATTGCAGAATCTGCTGTTTAAACTGAAAAAACACCGGAAATGCTGCGAATCCTAAATAACTTCACCGTTGCATCACAGCTATGAAAGCGCTTTTTTTTCTTCGTCACTATAACGATATCGATCATGTCACCCCGGTTATCTACAAGTGGATAAAGTCCGGTCATCAATGCGATGTCGTGCTGATCGGTTCGGCGCAATTCCGCCGTGATTTCCGCGTTCAATATTTGAAAGAACTGCCCGGCGTGCGCGTGGCACATATGAAGGAGCTGTTTCCGCTCATTGCTTATTTGAAATGGCGCTTGCAGATGCTGATATTGACGCGCAATGTGCGGCGCATCGCTGTGATCGGCAAGCTGGCGGAGAAACTGGCCGAACGATTTGATGAAAAGCAACGCGAACCGTTGTGGCGGCATACCGCCGGATTTCTGCTGAACCGTTGTTTCGGCGATGCCGGGAAAGGGGTGGTGGCGTTCGATTGGATCGAACGCAATTCGGTGATTTGCGTCGAGTGGGTCGAAGTTGTCATTGCGATGGCGAAAGCAAGGGGATTGAGTACGGTTTCACTGCCGCATGGCGATAGTCCGCATTACAGTCAATTGATCCGCCGCGGCGAACGGCGCGTTGAACCGGATGTCACGTTTTCGGCGGCTACGATGTTCGATAAGGTGGTGGTGCCGAATGAGCTATGCGCGGTGCGTTTTCGTCCTTTCATGAATGAAGGCCAGCTGGCGGTATTGGGTTCGCCGCGCTACTGCGAAGAGTGGCTGCGAATCCTCGCCGGATTGATGCCGCCCTCACCGTTGACGCATTCGGACAGCCGGTTGAAGATTGTCATGTTTCTGAGAAAGGCCAACTTCACGACATTCTGGGAAGAAGTGGGCGAAGTGGTTCACATGATCGCCGGGTTTCCCGGTGTGGAATTGGTGATCAAACCGCATACCCGCAGCGGCTGGAAGCAATCGCTGACCACGGATAGTTCCATCAGGAAATTGCCCAATGTGCGTGTCGCCGGCGACAATGCGCATTCGGTGCATCTGATGAACTGGGCCGATGTCATCATCGATCTGGCGACTTCCGTGGTGTTTGAAGCGGTGCGGGCGAAAAAACCGGTTCTGGCGGCTGATTATCTCATTGCGGCGCGCTCTGCGGTGGCGTATTACATGCCGGAAACCGAGTTGAAATGCCGCGATGATGTTTACGAGAAAATCGATCATTTTCTCAACAACGGTTGCGATTCTTTCTATATTGAAGAGCACCGGCAGCGTTTTTTAAGAGAAATGCTGGATTATCCGGATGCCGATGTGCTGCCCCGCTATGTGTGTCTGCTGGAGCAGGCAGCGCGCTGACGGATGTCCCATTAGCCAGCGGCGCAAGATTTACCGATGCAACCATGAGGTGGTGTGATGCGGGTAAAAGATATTGTAAACGAACTGGTGGTGGCGGCTTACAAACTGAAGGGCGGTTATACCGATGTTCTGGTTAGAGGCCAGCATTTGCGAATTTCCGTCGATCACTTGCGTACGCTCAATCGCGCACGGACCTATTCCCAGAAAGAACCCGATACGCTCGACTGGCTCGATAGTTTTGAACCGGGTTCGAACTATTTCGATATCGGCGCCAATATCGGCCAGTATTCGCTGTATCCGGCCAAGAAATACGGCAGTCAGGTGAAAACCTTTGCATTCGAGCCGCAAAGCATTAATTACGCCGCGCTCAACAAAAATATCTACTTGAACAATCTGAGCGACTACATTTTGTCCTACT
>JAFEEV010000212.1 GCA_018240935.1 Pseudomonadota bacterium | reverse complement strand
AGGATATAACGGTGTTATAACAAATGTATCTCATTGTGTGAACGATAAATGTTTGACTTCCCTTTGTCAGTCCAATCTACAAACTAGGACTCTGATTTTTTCGTTTTACAGTCCCATCACGCAAACATTAACCTGCCTTTAGGTTCCGGAATCGTTCTACCCAGTTCGCGGGCGGTTTCTATCCACTGTTCGATGACGGTTTTTACGTTGGCAACAGCCAGTTCGTAGGTCTCTCCATCCGCCATGCAACCGGGTAATTCCGGAACTTCGGCGATGAATGCATGATCGTCTTCGCTCCAGTAAATGATCAATTCATATTTAATCAATGTCGTGTTCTCCCATGCGATATTTCGCCAATAAAATTCTAACCTATTTGACTTGATACGGCTTCGCTTTGTTGTTTTTCGGTTGCAAATTGATAATTTCTTCAATATCTTGGCGAGTAAAAATGTGATGGCTTCCTTTTATTCGCTCTGTAAACCCTAATCGGATTAATAATTGGCAAAGTTCGGAAAATGCAATATCGGCGTCAGTACTTCCCGTCAGAATTTTCATTCTGAGTTTTGAATACTTTCCCATTTTAATTATCCAAATTCAGCTAACTATCATATCGATCGCGATACGGAATCAGATCTAAAATCGGGAATATTGCAAATGGGTCAGGCAGCTTTGATTACTGCACGACTTTCGTTTCAATCCACCCTCTCACCCCCGCAAGCGCCGCAGGCAACTGCTCCGGTTGCGTCCCCCCCGCTTGCGCCATGTCCGGCCGGCCGCCGCCTTTGCCGCCGACTTGTTGCGCGACGAAGTTGACCAGTTCGCCGGCTTTAACTTTGCCGGTGAGGTCGGCGCTGACACCGGCGATCAACGTGACTTTCCCGTCGGTCACGGTACTGAGCACAATCGCGCAGGTTTTGAGTTTATCTTTGAGTTGATCGAGCGTTTCGCGCAGGGTTTTGGCGTCGGCGTTTTCCAGGTTGGCAGCGAGCACTTTGACGCCGCTGACGTCTTGCGCTTGTGAGGCCAGGTCGGCGCCTTGCGAGCTGGTCATTTTGGTTTTCAGGCGCGCCAGTTCTTTTTCGGTTTGCCGCACGTTGTCGATGATTTGCGCGATTTTTTGCGTGATTTCCTGCGGGTTGGCTTTGAGCGCGTGGGCGATTTCGAGCAATTGCGCTTCGCGTTGCTGCACGTAATCGATCGCGCCTTTTCCGGTGACCGCTTCAACGCGGCGGATACCGGCGGCGACGCCCGATTCGGCGACGATTTTGAACAGGCCGATTTGGCCGACTTGCGGTACATGCGTGCCGCCGCACAATTCGGTGGAGAATTCGCCCATGCCGATGACGCGCACCACATCCGTGTATTTTTCGCCGAACAACGCCATCGCACCGCGCTTGATCGCATCATCGTATTTCATCGACGCGGCTTCGACCACGCAGTTGTTACGGATTTGCTCGTTGACCAGACGCTCGGTTTCGCGGATTTCGTCGGCGTTCATCGGTGCGTTGTGCGAGAAATCGAAGCGCAACCGGTTCGGATCGACCAGCGAACCTTTTTGCGTGACATGCGTGCCGAGCACTTTGCGTAACGCAGCGTGCAGCAGATGCGTGGCGGAGTGGTTGTTGGCGGTGCTGACGCGGGTTTGCGGGTTGACCCGGGCTTGCACACTGTCGCGAATGACCAAGCGGCCGCTGCGCAGCAAGCCTTTGTGCCCGAATACCCCGGCTTGGATTTTTTGCGTGTCGGTGACTTCAAAGGTGCCGTTGGCGGCGAGCAATTCGCCGCAATCGCCGACCTGCCCGCCCGATTCGGCGTAGAACGGCGTTTGATCGAGCACCACCACGGCTTCGTCACCGGCTTCGACGAAATCGACCGCGCTGCCTTGTTTGTAAATCGCCAGCACTTGCCCTTCGTGCTGCAACCTGTCGTAACCGTAAAACGCCGTTTGGCCGCCTTTATAGTCGAGCCCTTCCTGCATCGCGAATTTGTTCGCGGCGCGCGCCTGTTCGCGCTGACGCGCCATGGCTTGTTCAAAACCGGCATGATCGACGGTGATGCCGCGTTCGCGGGCGATGTCCGCCGTTAAGTCGATTGGAAATCCGAAGGTGTCGTAGAGGCGGAACGCGGTTTCACCATCCAGCGCTTTACTGTTTTGGCTGAGCGCGGTTTCCAGAATTTGCATGCCGTTTTCCAGCGTTTCGGCGAAGCGTTCTTCTTCTTGCAACAACACCGCTGCCACGCGCGTTTTGGCGGCAGTCAGCTCGGGATACGCTTGCCCCATGACTTGGCTCAGGTCTTCCACCAATTGGTGGAAAAAGGGTTGTTTTTGTCCCAGCTTGTAACCATGCCGGATGGCGCGGCGGATGATGCGGCGCAGCACATAGCCGCGGCCTTCGCTGCCGGGAATGACACCGTCGGTAATCAGGAAGGAACAGGCGCGGATGTGATCGGCGATGACTTTGAGCGAATTGTCGGCGAGGTTCTGCGTGTTGGTCACGCGAGCAGCCGCTTTGATCAGGCTTTGAAACAGATCGATGTCGTAATTACTGTGCACGTGCTGCATCACGGCGGAAATGCGCTCCAATCCCATGCCGGTATCGACCGATGGTTTTGGCAGCTGGTGCAGCACGCCGTCGCTGTCGCGGTTGTACTGCATGAACACCAGATTCCAGATTTCGATGTAGCGATCGCCATCGGCATCGGCGGAACCGGGCGGGCCGCCCGCAACATCCGGACCGTGGTCGTAAAAAATCTCGGAACATGGGCCGCACGGGCCGGTATCCCCCATTTGCCAGAAATTATCCGCGGTGGCGATGCGCACCACGCGCGCCGGTTCGACACCGACTTCGTTCAACCAGATGTCGGCGGCTTCGTCGTCTTCGGCGTACACTGTGACCCACAATTTGCCGCGCGGGATTTCGAGTGTGTTGGTCAGGAAATCCCAGGCAAACAAAATGGCGTTGCGCTTGAAGTAATCGCCGAAGCTGAAGTTGCCGAGCATCTCGAAGAAAGTGTGATGCCGCGCGGTATAGCCGACGTTTTCCAGGTCGTTGTGCTTACCGCCCGCGCGCACGCAGCGCTGCGAACTGGCGGCGCGCACGGAAGGGCGTTTGTCCTGACCGAGGAACACGTCTTTGAATTGCACCATGCCGGCGTTGGTAAACAACAGCGTTGGGTCGTTGCCCGGCACGAGCGGACTGGATGCGACGACGGTATGGCCGTGCGATGCAAAGAATTCGAGAAATTTTTGGCGTATTTCGCTGCTTTTCATAATTTTTGTACTGATTCGTATCGTTCAAGTTCGGTCACGGTCAAGCCAACCGCTTCGCCTTTGACAATCGCCAAGCTTTTGACTTTGGCCCGGATGGTGATTTCTTCATTCATTTTAGGGAGATCGAATTCGGTGAGCACGGTAATTTCGCCGCTGCTGTCTTCCAGCACATAAGATTTCAGATTGACCAGCGGTAAGCGCGTGGGATTTTTCGGGATACCTTGCAGTTTTACTTCCCGGCCGTCAAAATTGGCCGGCGCTGCATTGATTTCTTGGATCGGTGTGATTCCACCGGCGAAAACCGGATGACTGAAAGCCAAAATTGCCAGCATCAGCAGTATGTGCGCAAGCCGTTTGCTCATGCGTTTTCCTCGTTTGCTTGTGATAAAACCCGTTGTATCGTTTCCATGGAAAAGCCCCTGTTCATCATGAATCGTATTTGTTTGGCACGTTCTTCCCGCGTGGCGGGCGGTTGATGGAATTTCTTGCGCCAGATGTTGAACGCGGCCTCCAATTCATTTTCCTGGAGCGCGGGGCGGATGCCGTCGATCAAATGATCGTCGATTCCCTTGGCTTTTAATTCATGGATGATGCGCTGACTGCCGAAACGCGCGCGGCGTATCCGGGCGACCTGTTCGACCATGCGCTGTTCGGAAAGAAAGCCTTGCTGCTCCAGCTTATCCAGGACTTCTGTCAATTCGGTCAATTCCGCCGTTTCGCCGCAATCTTTGCGGGCGGATAGTTTTTGCGCCAATTCCCGGCGTGAGTGCTCGCGTTGCGCCAGATAGCGCAAGGCGCGTATTTCCAAGAGGGAGCGCGTGTCCATGAAGGTTATTGCTCTTTGTCGATTCGTTCTTTCTCGGCTTTTTCTTTGACCGGTTTGGCGTAATCGGCAATGCCGACGATGGCTCTGATTTTCTGTTCGATTTCCTGCGCCATTTCTTTGTGTTCTTTCAAATAATCGCGCACGTTGTCTTTACCTTGACCGATTTTCTCGCCTTGATACGCATACCAGGCGCCGGATTTGTCGATCAGTTTGTGCAGTACGCCCAGCTCGATGATTTCGCTTTCGCGCGAAATACCTTCGCCGTAGAGAATATCGAAGTCCGCTTGCTTGAACGGCGGCGCGACTTTATTTTTCACGACTTTCACGCGCGTTTCGTTGCCGATGGTTTCTTCGCCTTTTTTGATCGACCCGGTGCGGCGGATGTCCAGGCGCACGGATGCGTAAAACTTCAGCGCATTACCGCCGGTGGTCGTTTCCGGGTTGCCGAACATGACACCGATTTTCATGCGGATCTGATTGATGAAGATGACCATGGTATTGCTGCGCTTGATATTGGCGGTCAATTTGCGCAGCGCTTGCGACATCAGCCGGGCTTGCAGACCCATTTGCGGATCGCCCATATCGCCTTCGATTTCCGCGCGCGGCGTGAGCGCGGCGACGGAATCCACCACGATGATGTCGACCGAGCCGGAGCGCACCAGCATGTCGGCAATTTCCAGCGCTTGTTCGCCGTTATCCGGCTGCGAAATCAGCAGTTCTTTGACATTGACGCCGATTTTTTGCGCGTATTGCGGATCGAGGGCATGCTCCGCATCGATGAAGGCCGCGGTTCCTCCCAATTTTTGCATTTCGGCGATGACTTGCAGCGTCAGTGTCGTTTTACCGGATGATTCAGGCCCGTAAATTTCGATGATCCGCCCGCGCGGCAACCCTCCGACACCCAAGGCGATATCGAGTCCCAACGAACCGGTAGAGACGACTTGTATGTCATAAGCGACGTCGTTCGCGCCCAGCCGCATGATGGAGCCTTTGCCGAACTGCTTCTCGATTTGGGCTAGCGCGGCGTCAAGCGCTTTACTTCTGTTCTCATCCATATCTTTTCCTGTTAAGAGTCGGTCAAATTATCGCATAACCTGTATTGCAGCAAGGTAACTTGTTTTGAAGCGTTGTCCGGCATTGCAAAATTAGCATAGTAAAAGACTCGAGTATCTGACTTGCCTGCGCTATAATTGCATCCTGCCGCTGAAGCAGAAAACATAAATAATAGCTAATAATTAAACAATTACATCTCTGCTTTCAGTAAATTTTATTTGGTAATAGAGGGGGAATTGCTATCCGAGTCATTTTATTAGGCGGCCCTGGTGCCGGAAAAGGTACTCAGGCCAATTATATTAAGGAACATTTCGGTGTTCCGCAAATTTCGACAGGTGATATGTTGCGCAACGCTGTAAAAGCGGGTACCGAACTGGGTATTATGGCCAAGAAAATTATGGATACCGGTGGACTGGTTTCCGACGATATTATCATCAATCTAGTCAAGGAACGTATTACTCAGCCTGATTGCGCCAACGGTTTTCTGTTCGATGGTTTTCCGCGTACGATTCCACAAGCTGATGCGATGAAAGCAGCCGGCGTGCCGATCGATTTTGTGGTTGAAATTGATGTTGCGGATGCCGAGATTGTGAAGCGCATGTCGGGCCGCAGGGTGCATCCGGCGTCCGGCCGCACGTATCATGTCGATTTTAATCCGCCCAAAACGCATGGCCGGGATGATGTCACCGGAGAACCGCTGATACAGCGCGATGACGACAAAGAAGAAACCGTCCGGAAACGTTTGCAGGTCTACCATGAGCAAACTGAGCCATTGGTAGAGTATTATTCGCAATGGTCGGCAAAGGGCGGTCATGGTGCGCCGCGCTATATCAAAATAGCCGGCATCGGGTCGGTTGAAGAAATACGCGATCTGATTTTTGCGGCATTGAAATAAGCATTAGCCAGCCTCTTTTTTGATTCACAGAACAGATTTGGAAACTCAGGATGCGACCGGTCGCGCCTGAGTTTTTGCGCGTGCAGATTGAATGAAATAAAAAATAGTTTGCTTACGATTTGATTAATCAGGAGAAAAAATATGGCAGTTAAAAATGCATTTTATGCCCAATCCGGAGGTGTTACGGCCGTGATTAACGCTTCCGCTGCGGGTGTTCTGGAAACAGCGCGCCAGCACATCGATAAAATCGGTACTGTGTATGCAGGCCGCAATGGCATCATCGGTGCATTAACCGAAGATCTGATCGATACCAATGCGGATTCGGCGGCAGCGATCGCCGGATTGCGTCATACACCGTCGGGCGCATTCGGTTCGTGCCGCTACAAATTGAAAAGCCTGGAACAGAACCGGCGTGAATACGAACGTCTGATCGAAGTGTTCAAGGCGCACAATATCGGTTACTTTTTTTACAACGGCGGCGGCGATTCGGCCGACACTTGCTTGAAGGTTTCGCAATTGTCGGGCACGCTCGGCTATCCGATCCAGGCAATCCATGTTCCCAAAACCGTCGATAACGATTTGCCGATCACGGATTGCTGTCCAGGTTTCGGCTCGGTAGCCAAATACATTGCGGTTTCCACGCGTGAAGCGAGCTTTGACGTAGCGAGCATGGCCAAAACATCCACCAAGGTTTTTGTGCTCGAAGTAATGGGACGCCATGCGGGCTGGATTGCAGCTGCCGGCGGCTTGGCTTCAAGCCCGGATTGCGAGATACCGATTGTCATTTTATTCCCGGAAGTGACTTTCAACAAAGAGAAGTTTCTTGCCAAAGTAGACCGTTACGTCAAAGACTACGGTTACTGCTCGGTCGTAGTATCGGAAGGTGTTAAAGGCGCTGATGGTAATTTCCTGTCCGACCAAGGGTTGCGCGATGCGTTCGGTCATGCGCAATTAGGCGGCGTGGCTCCGGTAGTGGCCAATATCATCAAAGACGGTTTGGGCCTGAAATATCACTGGGGTGTTGCGGATTATCTGCAACGCGCAGCGCGCCACGTGGCTTCCAAAACCGACGTCGAACAAGCCTATGCAATGGGTAAAGCAGCCGTGGAATACGCCTTGGCGGGACACAACTCAGTAATGCCTACTATCGTGCGTGAATCCAGTTCACCTTATAAATGGTCGGTGGGAATGGCGCAGTTATCCAGCGTAGCGAATGTTGAAAAGATGATGCCGGCTGATTTCATCAGCGAAGATGGATTTGGCATCAGTCAAGCATGCCGCGAATACCTGGCGCCGTTGATCGAAGGCGAAGATTATCCGCCGTATAAGGATGGTTTGCCGGATTATGTGCGGTTAAAAAATGTTGCGGTGGCAAAAAAATTGAGTGAATTCAAAATTTGATTGTAATTAAGATTGCGATTGTATTCGGTGTTGTATGGAAGCCAAACAATTTGAATTCAGTCATCTAACAATCTAAATTTCATAAATATTTGCT
>JAFEEV010000211.1 GCA_018240935.1 Pseudomonadota bacterium | reverse complement strand
ATCTTGCAGGAATTCTACCAGGTGGCATTCCGGCGCAAGATTTACCGGTCCATTGAAGAGTTAGAGTACGATCTGGATGAATGGATGGTGTATTACAACAGTACGCGCACTCACCAGGGTAAGATGTGCTGCGGGCGCACGCCAATGCAAACTTTAATTGACGCAAGGGAGGTATGGGACGATAAAATCACCGCATTGAATAACTGAATTTGATCTAACAGGCACATCGTCAAATCGGGTAACTGTCAGATCGGGTCACAACTACTACAGTTTAGTCAATTAATCAGCGTTTCGCTAGCTTTCAAATCGTTTCCACAAACATCGATTGTTACTTTCGCGTGCAATATTTTCCAGAACCGTTAAATGCTGCGCAAATTCCTCTTCGGTTGCTTTGATGACTTTTAAATCTCGGCCATCAACATTTGCTATCGCCTGCTGAATAGGTTCAGCGTATTCCAATTCAATCAGTAAGCTTTCTTGCCCGCGCGTCATGGCAAGATAAACTTCGGCCAATAGCTCGGCATCCAATAATGCACCATGCAGCGTGCGCTTCGAATTGTCGATGTTGTAACGCTCGCATAACGCGTCGAGGTTATTCCGCTTACCCGGATGGAATTCCTTCGCCAGTTTCAAGGTATCCGTTATCGAAACACAATAATTGTCGAGCGATTTTAGTTTGATTAAACTCAATTCGTGATTGAGAAACCCGACATCAAACGGGGCGTTATGAATAATAAGTTCAGCGTCATTGATAAAATCCAAGAATTCCCCGGAAATTTCATGGAATCTGGGTTTATCCTGAAGAAACTCTGTCGTTAGTCCATGCACTTGCAACGCGCCCTCGTCACTTTCACGATCAGGATTGAGATAGTAATGAAAGTGATTACCGGTAAACTGACGGTTGCATAGCTCGACCGCCGCTAACTCGACAATGCGGTGACCCAGTTTATGCTCCAATCCGGTTGTTTCGGTATCCAGCACAATTTGCCGCATGTCAGTTCCTTGAGGTTTGTTGCTGTTCTTCGGAAATCATCATTGCAACACCGCGATTGGCCAATTGGTCGGCGCGCTCATTATCGGTATGCCCCGCATGCCCCCGCACCCAGCACCATTCAATCTCATGATGTTGCGTGAGCTGATCAAGCATTTTCCATAAATCTTCATTCTTCACCGGTTTTTTATTCGAAGTGCGCCAATTGCGCAGCTTCCAAGCGGCAAGCCACTCACTGACGCCTTTCTGAACATACTGCGAATCGGTGTATAAATGCACTTTGCATGGACGTTTTAAAGACTCCAGCGCTCGTATCGCGGCGAGCAGCTCCATGCGATTATTGGTCGTCAGTTTCTCTCCGCCGAAAATCTCACGCTCATGCCCGGCGTATTTCAGTACAGCGCCCCATCCGCCAATCCCGGGATTTCCTTTACATGCGCCATCCGTATAAATTTCAACCACTTTAGCGGATGCTATATTCATCGTTCGTGCAGATCATTCAGCTGATGCCGCTTTGACGAATGCTCCTCGATCGAGGCTTCATTGACTCTTTGCGCGACAGATACCATTTTCTTTTCGGTATCCGGGCAATTTTTCCAATCGGGTTTAATAATTCTCATGCCATGCATATGCTTAATTGCGTGCAAGAAATACACGCCCCCTGAAATCGGCCACCAACGATCCCCCGCCGCTTCCATGAAGCTAAAGCGCTGACGCCACCGCGCTTGTTTGAATGGCGGCGCATAGCAACACAACCGGCCGCCGGCCATCTCGAAATCCAGTAACTTTAACCAGTCTTTAAGGCGTGATAGCGTCATGAAATGACCATTCCAGGGAAACTCTTGCCGTGTTGATTTTAAATAATGCCGGACTCCCCACAAGCTGAATGGATTGAAACCGGATATCACGACATGCCCCTCCGGTATCAAAACCCGGTGCACTTCACGTAAAATTTGATGCGGGTTGGCATTAAACTCCAGCGTATGGGGCAGGAGCACAAGATCTACACTGTTGCTTTGAATCGGCAGTAAACTTGCTGCGGCACGCAATGACGCTTGCTCTTCCAGTCCGGCGGAAAACTGAAAAGGCATCCTGTTCAGACGCAAAAAATTAAATTGCGGCCAGCCGATTTGTACTGCATTGTAACCAAATATATTTGCCACAACGTGATCGAAATAGCGCTGCTCATGCTCGATCAGGTATTGACCAAGGGAAGATTCAAACCATTGCTGAACATTTTGCGCAATCATCTTTAATCACTTACTTGCATTAATTACTCAGTTAATCCGATCATAAAGCGGCAATATTACAATTTTAAAACATGGAAATGACATGCTGAATATACACCCTGTTCCCGCTTTCCGGGACAATTATATCTGGGTAATTCACAATCAGGATCATGCCGCCGTGGTCGACCCGGGCATAGCGTCTCCGGTAATCGATTATCTACAGTCGGAGAAATTGCAGCTTTGTGCGATTCTGATCACCCACCATCATAGCGACCATACCGGAGGTATCGCGGAATTGACACAATCATTCAATGTTCCGGTCTACGGCCCCGGCAACGAATCAATCGCGGGAATTACGCATCCATTGCGGGAAAATGATTCAGTCCGGTTGGAAGAAATCGCAGTTAATCTTTCCGTCATCGATATTCCCGGTCATACCCGCGGCCATATCGCTTATTACGGATCCACGCCGTTTGCCATGGTATTTTGCGGCGATACGCTTTTTTCTTGCGGCTGCGGACGGATTTTTGAAGGCCATGCCGCGCAAATGTATCAATCGCTGCAGAAGCTGTGCCGATTACCGGACGATACCCGTATTTACTGCACGCACGAATACACGCTCGGTAATATACGATTCGCCAGAACAGCCGACCCGGAAAACCGCAAACTGATCGAATTGGAAATTGCCGTCGAGCAATTGCGTCAGCACAATATCCCGACGCTCCCAACCTTGCTATCCCTCGAAAAAGCAGTCAATCCCTTTCTTCGTTGCGATCAGCCGGCGCTCATCAATAGCGCGCAACAGCATGTCGCAGCGCCGCTACCGGATCCATCGCGTGTTTTTTCGGTACTACGGGAGTGGAAAAATAATTTCTGAGAATTTACCGAACCGGTTGATAACAACTAAAAAGGCAATTTGTTCGATGCTCAACACCGATCAAATTGCCTTGTTGCAAAACTAATGATGGCTCATGCCATCCACCTGATTATTTCTTAGGCTTAGCTGCGCGTAGTACCGGATAGTATTGGGTAAATACCATGTCTTGCGCGGCATTTTCTTTATGGCAAGCGGCGCAAGCTTCGTCAGCTTGTATTGCGCCTTCTTTGGCTTCGTACGATGCGAAACCGAAGAACGCCCAGTTACCCGGTCTGTTCGCAAAACGCTTGGAATCTTTCACCATAGCGGCGATTCCATTAAATTCCCCTGCGAAATAACCATTTCCACTCGGTGCCGATTTTGATCCAACACTGACCAATTCTTTGACAATAATCGTACCATCACGGAATTCACCGGTTTTTTTCCAATGATTCCAGCTGGTTGGGTCGATGTATACATTGTGAAATTCTGGGAATGCGGCTTTACCGTCATTCATATCGTTAGGTGTAACAGGCGCACCGACAAACACCCATTCGCGATAACCTCTTGGCGTCAGCAGCACATTATCTTTGTTAAAAGCAGCAAAATTATGATCTTTTCCGTGTGCATGATGTCCATCGGAAGCAATTACTGGGCTTGCCAGCGCTAAGGATAACAATACCGGTGCAATACCACCTAATAACGTCTTTTTAAACTGTAACATAATAAGCCCTTAAAATAGTTAAAGAAAGACAAAAAAAACAGCAATAATCCATGCTGCTTTCTTTATAGTAGTCAGACATACTACCTTCGTCAAGAGGATATGTAGTCTTAATAATCACCCACATAGCACGATGTTATTGACGTGATTGATTACCTTTTATCTATAATCCGCAGAAGCATTATCATGAGTTGCAGCCTGACCAACATCGCCTGGCAACCGGTAAGATCATGATTCACATGAGCTCTATCACACACAACTCATACATTTCAGCAATTGGTTTCCATCAATAAATACGTGAGAGAAAAATGAAAACACTGTTAATAACCGGTGCGAACCGGGGTATCGGATTGGAGTTTGTGCGGCAATATGCCGCAGAGGGCTGGCGGGTTTTCGCCTGCTGCCGCAAACCGGCAGCAGCGGATTTGCTCAACCGCCTGATTAACCAGTTTCCTGACCGGATTCAGG
Organism: Pseudomonadota bacterium; assembly: GCA_018240935.1. Lineage (GTDB taxonomy): Bacteria > Pseudomonadota > Gammaproteobacteria > Burkholderiales > Nitrosomonadaceae > Nitrosomonas. The sequence continues at coordinate 775 of JAFEEV010000211.1, read as the reverse complement.
CACATGCACTGGATGTCACCGATCATCAACAAATCGAGCAGTTGGCGCAAACATTGACCGGTCAACCGATCGACTTGTTGATCAACAATGCCGGTGTCTATCCGCCGGATCGCGGCGATGCCTTCGGCAAAACCGATTATGCCGCCTGGCAACATGCTTTCGAAGTCAACACCATGGCGCCGCTGAAAATGACCGAAGCATTTATCAAGCAGGTCGCTCGCAGCGCACTCAAAACCATCGTCACCATCACCAGCAAAATGGGCAGTGTCGCCGACAACCGCGGCGGCGGCTACATCTACCGCTCCAGCAAATCGGGCGTCAACATTGTCGTAAAAAGCCTGTCGATCGATCTAAATCCGCAAAAAATAATCGCCGTGGTATTACACCCCGGCTGGGTCAAAACCGACATGGGCGGCCCCGGCGCATTGATCACTACCGAACAAAGCGTCACCGGCATGCGCCGCGTGATCGGCAACCTCACGCTGCAAGATTCCGGGAAGTTTTATGCCTTCGATGGGCAGATTGTGCCGTGGTGAAAATGCCCCTAGGGAAGCTCTGAAAAAGGTAGCGAGCGACGGTCAGGCAAGGCGAAATCAGATGAAAAAGCGCAGTTTACAAGCTGTAAATGAGCATTTTGAGTCTGATTTCAACACAGCATGACCGAGTGCAGTAGTTTTTCAGAGCTTCCCTAGGAAAAGAATCAGACTGGGAATCGATCTTCATGACTATTCATTTCTTCGAATTAATACGATAAAACCGCGGTAATAATGCGATT
>JAFEEV010000210.1 GCA_018240935.1 Pseudomonadota bacterium | reverse complement strand
ACCTCTTCGTGGGAGTCGACGTTACCGCGCGCAAACAAAAAGACCTCGATCTGAGCGAGCGCCTGAAGGAAAGCAATTGTCTACATGCGGTGCGCAATTATCTGGAACACGGTCAGGACACGGAAAAAACCTGCCAGAACATACTGAAAGCGCTGACACAAGCGCTGCAATTCCCCGACATAGCCGTTGCCTTTATATCCTTAGGCGGCAAACGATTCACCAGCGCCGGATATCAAATCGATCTTCCCAATGCGCTCAGCGCGGCGATTATCGCGAATGGGGAAGTATGCGGTCAGTTAAAAGTGTTTTATGCGCAAGATTTCCCGTTCGCTATGCCTTACGAGCAAAATCTCATCGATACGATCGCCCATGACCTCGGCCGCTGGTACGAGCGTAAGGAAGCTGAAAAGCGCATCATAGAAATGACCACGCACGATGCATTGACCGGTTTGCCGAACCGGCATTTGCTGCAAGACCGCATCGAACACGCGCTGGTGCACGATACACGCAGCCAGAAACAGATGGCGGTATTATTTATCGATCTGGATCATTTCAAAACGATCAACGATACGCTCGGTCACGATATTGGCGATCTTTTGCTGCAAGCGGTCGCGGAAAGACTGCTGACCTGCGTGCGTAGCGAAGATACCGTCGCCCGCCAGGGAGGAGACGAATTCATTGTGGTACTCAATTCCATTGCGGAATCTCTGGATGCAGCCAAAGTAGCGCAGAAAATTCTCGATGCCCTCATGCGTCCCTACTATATCCACAAGAATGAATTGCATATCTGCGGCAGTATCGGCATCGCGGTTTTTCCCGAAGATGGCGCCAATGCCGAAACATTGCTGAAGAACGGCGATGCCGCCATGTATCACGCCAAAGAAAATGGCCGCAACAATTACCAGTTCTTTACCGACGAGCTCAATAAATCCGCTCATGAAAGACATACGCTCAGTCTCGATTTACGCTACGCGCTGGAACGCAACGAACTGGTTTTGTTTTACCAGCCGATCATGGATATGCCGGGTCATCAGTTGCACAGTGTCGAAGCATTGTTACGCTGGCGGCATCCCGAGCACAAACTGATCGCCCCGGATAAATTTATCGGTCTGGCGGAAGAAACCGGTTTAATCATTCCCATCGGCGCATGGGTGTTAAAAACCGTGTGTGAGCAAATCAAAACGTGGCAAGCACAAGGCTATCCTATACCGAAGGTCGCCATTAATCTGTCCGCGCGGCAATTCCGCGATAAGGAGTTGATCAATAATATTGCGCGTATCCTGCATGAAACCGGCGTGGCGGCCCGCTACATCACGCTGGAAATCACCGAAAGCATGTTGATCGATAATATCGAAAAAGTCGTGGAAACGCTGAATCAGCTTAATACTATGGGCATCCGCATTTCCATCGACGATTTCGGCACCGGCTACTCCAGCCTCAGTTATCTGAAGCGTTTCCCGATTCATACCCTGAAAATCGATCGCACCTTTGTGCGCGACATCGTAACCGACAGAAACGACCATACTATTGTCGCTACGATCATTGCGATGGCGCACAGTCTGGGCATGGATGTCATCGCGGAAGGCATAGAAACCGAGGAGCAACTCGATCTTTTGATTGCACAGCAATGCGATCACTACCAAGGCTATTACTTCAGCAGGCCGGTTGCAGCACTTGAAATCGAACCGATGCTCGCCAACGCTGTAGCCAAATCACGCAATCCGCACGATCTGTTCCATAAAATAACCGGCACTTGAAATTTCGCGCTTCTCCCCCCACGTAGGCAGCAATAACCTACCATGGGAGAATTTCATGCGTTTTGACAAACTCACCACTAAATTCCAACAAGCGTTCGCGGACGCGCAGAGTATCGCCGTCGGCCAGGATAATCCGGCCATCGAACCGCAGCATCTGCTTCTGGCTTTACTGCAACAGGAAGACGGCAGCACGCTGTCTTTGCTGCAACGTTCCGGTGTAAATACCGCACCGCTGCTGGAAAGCATCAAGCAAAGCGTGCAGCGCTTGCCGAAAGTGGAAAACGCCGGCGGGGAAGTCACCCTCTCCCGTACCTTGAACAATCTGCTCAATCTGGCGGATAAGGAAGCGCAAAAACGTAACGATCAGTTCATCGCGTCGGAAATGTTCCTGCTTGCAATTCTGCAAGACAAGGGGGAGATCGGCGCATTGCTCAAGCAACACGGCGCCAATGCCGCGGCGCTGGAACGCGCCATCAATGCGATCCGCGGCGGCGAACAGGTCAACAGCGCGGAAGCCGAAGGCAGCCGTGAAGCGTTGAAAAAATATACCTTGGATCTGACCGAACGCGCGCGCCAAGGCAAACTCGATCCGGTGATCGGACGCGACGATGAAATCCGCCGCGCAATTCAAGTTTTACAACGGCGCACCAAAAACAACCCGGTGCTGATCGGCGAACCGGGTGTCGGTAAAACCGCCATCGTCGAAGGCTTGGCGCAGCGCATTATCAATGGCGAGGTGCCGGAAAGCTTGAAAGACAAGCGCGTTCTGGTGCTCGATATGGCCGCGCTGCTGGCCGGCGCGAAATACCGCGGCGAATTCGAGGAGCGCCTCAAATCGGTGTTGAAAGAACTCGCGCAAGACGAAGGCAAAACCATTGTCTTCATCGACGAGCTGCACACCATGGTCGGCGCCGGCAAAGCGGAAGGTGCGATGGACGCCGGTAACATGCTGAAACCGGCCTTGGCGCGCGGGGAACTGCACTGCGTCGGCGCGACAACTTTGGACGAATACCGCAAATATATTGAAAAAGACGCTGCATTGGAGCGGCGCTTCCAGAAGGTGCTGGTGGAAGAGCCGAGCGTGGAAGCCACTATCGCCATTCTGCGCGGGTTGCAGGAGAAATACGAAGTGCATCACGGCGTGGATATTACCGATCCGGCGATCGTCGCGGCTGCCGAACTATCCAACCGTTACATCACCGACCGTTTCCTGCCGGATAAGGCGATCGACTTAATCGACGAAGCCGCAGCGCGGATCAAAATGGAAATCGATTCCAAACCCGAAGCGCTGGATAAACTGGACCGGCGTTTGATTCAATTGAAGATCGAACGCGAAGCGATGAAAAAAGAGAAAGACGAAGCATCGCAAAAGCGCCTGCAACTGCTCGAAGATGAAATCAAGCAGAAAGAACGCGAGTATGCCGATTTAGAAGAAATCTGGAAAATGGAAAAATTCCAGGTGCAGGGCTCGCAGCAGGTCAAGGAAGAGATGGAGAAAATCAAGCTGGAAATAGAAGCGGCCACGCGCAAAGGCGATTGGCAGAAAGTTTCGGAACTGCAATACGGCCGTCTGCCGCAACTGGAAGCGCAATTGCAATCGCAACTGAAGCAACAAGGTGAAAGCGCTGAGAAAAGTGCTGCAAACACGCCTAAATTATTGCGCACGCAAGTAGGCGCGGAAGAAATCGCCGAAGTAGTATCGCGTGCCACCGGCATTCCGGTATCCAAAATGATGCAGGGTGAGCGCGAGAAACTGCTGTTGATGGAGCAAAAACTGCATGAGCGGGTTGTCGGTCAGGATGAAGCGGTGCGGCTAGTGTCCGATGCCATCCGCCGATCCCGCGCCGGTCTGTCCGATCCGAACCGGCCGTACGGTTCTTTCCTGTTCCTGGGACCGACCGGTGTCGGTAAAACGGAGCTATGCAAAGCGCTGGCCGGTTTCCTGTTCGACTCGGAGGAGCATCTAATCCGCGTCGACATGTCCGAATTTATGGAGAAACATTCGGTGGCGCGTCTGATCGGCGCACCTCCGGGGTATGTCGGTTATGAGGAAGGCGGCTATTTGACCGAGCTGGTGCGCCGCAAACCGTATGCCGTAATCTTGCTGGATGAAGTGGAGAAAGCGCATCCGGATGTATTCAATGTATTGCTGCAAGTGCTCGACGACGGGCGCATGACCGACGGTCAAGGCCGTACCGTCGATTTTAAAAATACCGTGATCGTCATGACGTCCAATCTCGGATCGCAAATGATCCAGGAAATGGCCGGCAATTCGTATTCAGTCATCAAAGACGCCGTGATGGGTGAAGTGAAAACGTACTTCAGGCCGGAATTCATCAATCGCATCGATGAAGTGGTCGTGTTCCATGCGTTGGATCAGAAACATATTCAATCCATCGCCAGAATACAACTGCACAATCTGGAAGCCCGGTTAGCTAAACTGGACATGCACCTTACCGTCAGCGATGCGGCGTTGTCCGTTATTTCTCAAGCGGGCTTTGATCCGGTGTTCGGGGCGCGTCCGCTGAAACGGGCAATCCAGGCGCAAATTGAGAATCCGTTAGCCAAAGAGATTCTGGAAGGAAAATTTGTTGCCAAAGATACCATTACCGTTGATTGCCGCGATGATCAGATCAGCTTCACACGGACGAGCGAGTAGCACCTTGGTGTTAATCAATCGGGATAGGTAATTGAAATGGCGGCAGGCGTTAAAATATTCCGGGAAGCGTGGTGAATATGCTTAAACGTCATGAGATTCGGGTAAAATGCATTCTTTTTACCGGGTAGATTGATATGTTTAAAGGTAGCTTGGTTGCTATCGTTACGCCCATGGATGAAGAGGGCGGATTGGATCTGGATCGCTTCCGCGCTCTGCTGGATTTTCACATAGACCAGGGTACCGACGGCGTCGTTGTCGTCGGTACCACAGGCGAATCCCCGACTGTGGATTTTGAGGAGCACCACCTGCTGATGCGCACCGCAGTCGATCACGTCGCCGGTCGCATACCGGTGATTGCCGGCACGGGAGCGAACTCGACTCGCGAAGCCATCGATTTATCGATTTATGCCAAGAATGCCGGTGTGGATGCGTGCCTCTCGGTTGCGCCTTATTACAACAAACCAACGCAGGAAGGGTTGTACCGGCATTTCAAGGCGATCGCCGAGGCCGTTGATATTCCGCATATCTTGTACAACGTACCGGGCCGGACCGTGGCCGATATTCATAACAACACCGCCCTGCGTTTAGCGCAAATTCCGAATATTGTCGGTATCAAGGATGCCACGGGCGACATCGGTCGCGGATCCGATTTATTACAACGCGCACCGTCCGGTTTCTCCATTTATAGCGGAGACGATGTCAGCGGATTGGCCTTTCTGTTGTTGGGCGGGCACGGCGTAATTTCAGTGACCGCCAACGTTGCTCCGCGCATGATGCACGACATGTGCGCCGCCGCATTCGCGGGCGATCTCAATACCGCGCGCGCGCTCAATAACAAACTGCTGCGCTTACACATCGATCTGTTTGTCGAAGCCAATCCTATCCCGGTGAAATGGGCTGTTGCACAAATGGGTTTAATCGGCCCCGGAATCCGTTTGCCGCTCACGCCTTTATCCGGCCAGTATCATCAATTGCTGCGCGAAGCGATGCAATCAGCCAACATCCACGATGTGAAGAGGTAAGATGTCAAAAATGCAATGGCGGAAAGTAGCTATACCGTCTCTGGTAGTGACGCTCTCATTGACAACCACAGGTTGCAAAATGATCGACCTGTTTCCGGATACCAAAACCATCGACTACAAGTCGGCGGGCAAATTGCCGCCTCTGGAAATACCGCCCGATCTTATCCAGCCAGCAATCGATGAACGCTACTCAATACCCGAAGGATCATCCGGCAGCACCACTTTCTCCAGTTACAGCAGCGAACGCGGCGGGCAACAAAAAAATGCCACCACATCCTTAATACCGGCATCCGTTCAGAATGTGCACATCGAACGTTCCGGCACACAGCGCTGGCTGGTGATACCTCAACCACCTGAAGCAGTGTGGCCGGTGATTAAGGAATTCTGGCAAGAACTCGGTTTTTTGATCAAAGTAGAAGTTCCAGAAGCCGGTATCATGGAAACCGATTGGGCTGAAAATCGGGCCAAGATTCCGCAAGACATCATCCGTACTTTTCTTTCCACTTTCCTGGACAGCATTTATTCAACCGCCGAACGGGATAAATTCCGTACCCGGCTGGAACGCAACGAAAGCGGAAGCACCGAAGTCTATATCAGCCATCGCGGCATGACTGAGGTTTTGGAAGGCGGCAACCTTAACCGTACGATCTGGCAACCGCGCCCGGCTGATCCCAACTTGGAAGCCGAAATGCTATCGCGTTTAATGATGCGCTTTGGCGTTGAGGAACAAAAAGCCAAACTGGAATTGACCACAGGCAGAAGCTCCGCCCAGGAACGCGCATTCATCAATAAAGAAGGCACTTCGCTGGTGGTGAATGAAGCGTTTGACCGTTCATGGCGGCGAGTGGGCCTCGCACTCGATCGAATCGGTTTCACCGTCGAAGATCGCAATCGCGAACAGGGAATTTATTTCGTGCGTTACGTTAATCCTGATGCGGATAGAAAGAAAAAGGGGGACGACGAAGGTATTCTCTCAAACATTATGTTCTGGCGCAGCGGCGACAAGGATGGAGCGAAAGCGGCAAAATACCGTATCCAAGTGCACAACACCGGCACAAACACCAGCACCGTTAGCTTACTGAATGATGATGGATCTGACGTGAGCGCATCAACGGCCAGCCGCATCCTGAAGCTATTACATGAGCAGCTAAAATAACGAGGCAAAAAGCTTAGGGAAGCTCTGAAAAACTACTGCGCTCGATCATGCTGTGTTGAAATCAGACTCAAAATGCTCATTTACATCTTGTAAACTGCGCTTTTTCATCTGATTTCGCCTTGCCTGACTGTCGCTCGGTACCTTTTTCAGAGCTTCCTTAGAAATAAAAAGACCGCCCTCAAAGGCGGTTTTTTTATTTCTCCAAACAGAAAAATTTTTTCTT
>JAFEEV010000020.1 GCA_018240935.1 Pseudomonadota bacterium | reverse complement strand
CGTTGATAACAACTTCTCCAACAAATTGATGGATATGACCGGTCAATTTATCGGCAAGTAATTACTTGAATAAACATACCCAAGTATAAGGATTACACTATGAGTAAAAATATTTATGGGATTAAGAACCCAGCCTCGATGCTAGCAGCGCTCATGCTGTTTGCCATTACTGCGCTGATTTCCCCGATGGCGCTATCGGCGGTGCAAAGTTTTAATATCACCGCCAAAACCCTGCCGAACGGACAATTGGCTTACGCCCTGGGCAGCGATGCCGAAGCCGTGATACCGGGGCCGTCGTTGTTCGTAAGACAAGGCGACACGATCAATGTGACGCTGACCAACAACACAGCGGTGGAAGTCGGTTTTAGCGTGCCCGGCTTGAAAGACAAGAGTAAAGGCGCGGTTAAAGCACTGCCGGGGCAAACACAGAACTATACGTTCCATGCCAACAAATCCGGTACGTTCGTTTACCACGGCGACGGCAAGGAAATGCTCGGTTTGTTCGGCGCGTTGATCGTTGATCCCGCCAGCGGTCCGGTCGACAGCTATGTTGACGACAACGGCGCGATCGTTCCTGTAACCCAGGCAGACATCGATAAGCAATTCGTGTTGTTCATGGTCGGCTCAACCTTCTGGGGCACCGAAATTTCCGGCGATGGCGCAACGCAAAAACCGCTCTGGGCGAATCCGAATCCCGGCGCAGTAGAAAACGACATCGTCCGTTTTCATATTTTATCGATTGGACCGGGCCATACTTTCCATTTGCATGCGCACCGCTGGCTTAAAACCGGAACCAATGCGATCATCGACGTCAAATTGCTGCAAGACGGCACCGATACTCATAGCTTCACAGTCAAAGCGGGCAGCGGCGTCGGCGCGGGCGATTGGCAATATCACTGCCACCTGGTATCGCACATGGAAGCCGGCATGCACGGCAGCTTCAAAGTTGCGCCAGTTGGCGGCAGCGGCGCCAGTGTAGTCGGCGCATCGCCATACGGACGGATCCTGCTTGGTCCTAAAGACGAACCCGGCTTGGTGACATTTGAAGTCAGCGATGAACCGGCCAGCTGGTTTAGAAGTGCACGCGGAGACGCTATCGTCGGATTGCCCTACGATATTAAAACCAAGTCATTGGAAGTCATCGCTCCGGGCAGCAGTGTGAACTTTGTCATGTCGGACACCAACGGCGTGCATACCATCAGCTCACTGCTGTGGCCTTCAGGAGCGGCTCACATGCCTTTCAATCAAACCACTGCGTATCGTGGCGGCGGTATTGTCAAACTGGACACCCCGGGACTGTACGTGTTTACCTGTAAAGTGCATCCGTTCATGTTTGCCGCGGTCATCGTCGACGATCCTAATACCGTTGGTCTTGATTTAGGCAATCCGGCCGCCGATTATAAAATCGATCTGGTGACCGGCATCAAAGGGCTGCCGACCAGCACCGATCTTGCAGTTCGGTTATTGAAAACATTTTTCATCGCCACTGCGCCGGATAATTGGCAAGATTATTCAAGCGGAAATTGGAGCGTGAAGTTTCCAACCCTGCCGGTCAGAATCTCCGGCGCGCCTTTCGGCAATATCGCCAGTGGCGGGTTGGCGGCACCGTTATCCGCAGTACTGAATAGCGACCAGTCGATTGCATTCGGTTCTAAACCGGCCGTGCCTGGCGTGGGTGAAGTATGGGTTAATACGCAGTTCGAGAAAACCGCCGGAAAATACAAACCGGGCACCATCACGGTAGTCGATACCAGCAATTGGACTGTTAAGCGCAAGATCGCATTACCCGAGATCAACATGAACAATCCGCACAACATGTGGACCAACCGGGATCAATCGATCGTTTATCAGACCCAATGGTTTGATAACAAATTAACCTTGATTAACCATGCCGACGGTAAATTGATCAAAAACATCCAGGTGGGTTATTCGCCGTCACATGTGATGACGTTACCTTCCACCGACGATGTCACGATCGCCAACAACGGTGAAGATAGCATCATGATGATGCCGGCCGGCTCCAGCTATGTCTTCAAGGCGCTGCCTACGCAGGCCGCCGGACAAAGCACGGCACATCCGCACGGACATTGGATCAGCGCGGACGGCAGCAAGATTGTAACGCCGAATATCAGCACCGGTGATGTCGGGATTTATGGCAGCAATGGCGGCATTGAAGCCAGAACCCCCACAGGAAACAACGTTCCTGGCGCGCACCCGGTTGCCATCGGCATGATGCCGGATTCGAGCAAAATTTATGCGACCAATCTGCTGCATCACACTCTGAGTGTGTTGGATGGAGCGGGTAATTTGCTGAAAACCGTCAACCTCATTGCCGACTACAATCCGATTACCGGAGCCTTTGCCGACAATGACGGCAACGGAAAAATCGCCGTCGGCGTATTGCCGATTCAGACACCGGTGGCTCCGGACGGCAAGTCTATGGTCATTGCTTCGATGGGCGGGCAAATCGTGGTGGTCGATACCGTAACCGATACCATCGCCGCGATGCTGGAATGCGATCCCGGTTGTCATGGCGCAAACTTCGGCGCCAAGCAAGGCGGCGGTTACTACGCTTATGTCACGAGTAAATTCTCCAACCGGCTTATCGTAGTTGATACGGATCCGGAGGGTAATGGCGACATAAGCAAAGCTAAGATTGCCGGATATGTTCCGCTCGTGACCGGGGGGAATACGGCTGTTGACGATACGGTCAGCCACTTGCCTGGATTCGGCGGCCAAGGTGTACTGGCGATTCCTAATGTCTATAACGGTTGGGTGCAAAACCTGCCGGAAGCATGGAAAGCCGGTCTCACAGAGGCGCAGAAAAATCCTGTAGGGCATTAATCTGAAGTAAACAAACACAACTGCCAGCGTAAGCTGGCAGTTGTGTTTTCACTGGTACGAAAGATAATTACCCCCCAGAAGAATTTAATGAATGATAAAGCTACGACAGTTAAATGCATCAAATTGGCATTAATCGCCAACAACATTCTGTAAAAAGAAAAGAAAAAAGAAACAAATTAGGGAAGCAGTCAGACAAGGCGGAATCAGGCGAGAAAGCGCGGTTTGCGAGTAGTCAAATCTGATTTTGATAGCATGATCTAGCGCGGAAGTTTTTCAGTGCTTCCTTAGTTTATCGCTGCATTAGGAAATCCCTATGCGCGGCTGCCGAAGGGGTCATAAAAAAACACCCCGCTAAACAAATAACGAGGTGTGAAGGCTTCGTTCCGCACTCATACTCTTCTGGCTGCGAACGAGTAAAAAATAGAGCTTATGGTTATCGATTAAAGATCATACAACTCATACCTTAGAAACCAACGCCAATGTAGCCACCGGCAGTCATCCCATCAATGCGCACTCCATCCATCTTGCCTGCTGTCACATTGTAACGACCGTCAATACCGATAAAGAAGTCTTTATAAAAATTCCAGTCAACACCCGCGCCAAAATGAACGCCTGGCGCTAAATAGGTGATCGATTCAGTAGTCGGGCTTACAACATGAACGGCAAGACCAAAAGGAATCACCCAAGGCCTAACTTTTGATCCTTCGAAGAATTTAATTTTTGGTGACGCAGATAATGAAAATTGACTAACAGTAACACTGCGTGGGTTTAATGCGCCACCAGCCAGTAAGGTAGGATTGTTAGCCAAAGCGTTACCCGGAGTAGAGCCGAATTCTTTGTATTCGAACATTAATTCTGCAAAAAGCGTTGTTTTTGGCATTAAACCGAACAGATCTCTAGTTAACCCCCAATCGAGGCCTGCGCCTGCATACCATCCATTTGTCCCTGAGCGTTCTTGTACACCCAAAGGAACAACGTCACTTCGTATGCTCGAACCATCGCGGCCTTCCAACATGTGGGCGAAACCACCCCTAAAAAACAACTTTTTCTGTTTCTCTGTCACAGTTAATCCCACACGCTCCTTGAGCGGGTCTAAAGTTTCTTTCATGGCCGTATTATTTTTTTCGATTGTATTTACTTTCTGCACGGTCTGATTGGTGGTTTGCTCGATCGTATTGACCTTCTGCGCAGCCTGGGAAGATTCTGATTTTACTTTTTCCAATTCCATTTGAATGGCTTGCAGTCTTTGCTCTAGAAGTCTGATACGTTCAGCCGCTCCATCGGCAGCCACAACTTGAGGTGCAGCCAATGAAAAAGCGGTCAAAAGCGAACCGGCAATAAAATTGAGGGCTAATTTTTCCTTTTGCAAAAAATACTTCATATAATTCTCCTTAGAGGTGGTTTGGTTTTTTTTTTAGCTGACTTCAAAACCGTCACAGCATAAAAAAAAAGATTTGCAGCAACATTGATCTGCGTCAACATGATGGAAGAACGCAGTGAATATCCCGCTGCTTGCGGACGGGATATTTGACTGCAAACAATCTCACAAAATGGGGCATTTATCTATAAATAACGCGATATTTGTCCTGTAATGGCTTGTATAAAGACATCTATTTGGGATAAATGACACATTGCCTTGAATGACGGTTTGATAAAATCATCGATGAATTAAACAGATGGAAAAATGATTCCTGGAATGAGCTCGTTCACGTTGTTTCCACCCGTGGAAAATGCGCTTACCCAGCCCAACGGGTTATTGGCCGTGGGCGGGGATCTTTCGCCGCAGCGCTTGCTGGCGGCTTATCGCAAAGGCATTTTCCCTTGGTTCAATGAAGACGATCCGATCCTTTGGTGGAGTCCTGATCCCCGGATGGTGTTGTTTCCTGCTGAATTAAAAATTTCCCGGTCATTACGCAAAACACTCAAAAAAGACCACTATCACGTTTGCACGGATCGTAGCTTTACTGAAGTGATGCAAGCTTGCGCTGCGCCGCGCGCAGGGCAAGCCGGAACCTGGATACACCCGCAAATGATCGCGGCTTACAGCGCGCTTCACGAAATGGGGCTGGCGCACTCGGTGGAAACCTGGGTCGATGGCGAATTGGCCGGCGGACTTTACGGAGTAGCGCTGGGAAAAGTATTTTTCGGCGAGTCGATGTTTTCACGCCAGCCGGATGCTTCAAAAATCGCCTTCGTACACTTGGTAAAGCAGCTACAATACTGGGAATATGGCATGATCGATTGCCAGGTTAGAACCGATCATTTGGCGTCATTGGGTGCGCGGGAAATTTCCAGAGCGGAATTCAGTCAAAAACTCGATGCCTTGATCTCTGGAATCGAACCGGGCAGAAAATGGAACTTTGTTCGTACGCGGAGCGAATAATTGCAGATACCTGCGCTTAAATTTCATACCACCAATCCTTATGCGTGCAGTTATTTGCCCGGTAAATTGGCTTGTTCCGAGGTCGTTACTCCGGAGCATCTGATCGATGCGCAAGCTTACGGGAAATTGGTGCAAGCCGGTTTTCGCCGCAGCGGCCATTACACCTACCGTCCTTGCTGCGAACACTGCCACGCGTGCCTTTCCGTGCGGGTTGACGTAAAGGCCTTCACGCCCAAGCGTACGCAGCGCCGCGTGTGGAAGCAGCATCAGCATTTAGCTGCCACCGTCCATCCGCTGCATTACAAGGCGGCGCATTATGCGCTCTACCAGCGCTACCAGACAAAACGTCACTATGGCGGCGGCATGGACCAGGATTGCCGTGAGCAGTATCACAATTTTCTCCTGCAAAGCCATGTGAATTCAAGATTGGTCGAATTTCATGAAAATGAGCAACTGCGCATGGTCAGTATCATCGATGTGCTGCCGGACGGACTATCGTCGGTTTATACTTTTTATGATGCCGAGGTGGCGCATGCGAGTTTCGGCACTTACAACATCTTATGGCAGATCGAGCAATGCCGGAAATTTGATTTGGATTACCTTTATTTGGGCTATTGGATCAAAGAAAACCGGAAAATGCGCTACAAAGCCAATTTTCAGCCGCTTGAAGTGTTGATCAACAATCAATGGATCGTGCTGGACGACAGTATTCTGGCGTGAAATCGATTCAAACCGGCGAACCCTTTCATTATAAAACTCCGCCATGCTCTACACACTGCTTCGCCCGCTGCTCTTTAAGCTAGATCCCGAATCCGCCCATCGCGTGACTTTCCGCGCAATCGAGCAGGCCAGAAAATTCGGATTATTGAAAACCGTTTCAATTCCTTGTCAACCGCGCACTGTCATGGGATTGAATTTTCCCAATCCGATCGGACTGGCTGCCGGATTGGACAAGAATGGCGAGTATCTGGACGTGCTGGCTGCGCTCGGATTCGGTTTTATTGAAATCGGCACCGTCACGCCGCGCCCTCAACCGGGCAATCCGGCGCCGCGCATTTTTCGCATTCCCGAAGCACGCGCGCTGATTAATCGCCTTGGCTTCAATAATCATGGCGTGGATCAATTGGTAGAAAACGTCAAACGTTCAGCTTATGGGGGCATACTGGGCATCAATATCGGCAAGAATTTCGATACCCCGCTGGAAAAAGCCGTGGATGACTATCTGACCGGGCTCCAGAAGGTTTACCGTTATGCCAGCTATGTGACGGTCAATATCTCGTCGCCGAACACTCAGAATTTGCGGCAATTGCAAGCCGCCGATGCGCTCGATGAGCTACTCGGTAGATTAAAATCGGAACAAGCCGGGCTGGCGCAAAGGCATGGAAAATATGTGCCGATGGCGGTCAAAATCGCGCCCGATCTGGATGAAATGCAAATCCAGGCCATTGCCGCGCTGCTGATGAAACATCGCATCGACGGCGTGATTGCCACCAACACTACGATCACGCGCACGGGTATCGAACATTTGCCGCAAGCACAGGAAAGCGGCGGATTGAGCGGCGCGCCGTTAACGCAACGCGCCACTGCGGTCATTCGGCAACTGCATTGCCTGCTGCAAGGCGCCGTGCCTATTATCGGCGTTGGCGGCATCATGTCGGCGGACGATGCGCACGGCAAACTAACGGCCGGAGCAAGCTTGATACAGTTATATACCGGCTTGATTTATCGCGGCCCGGATTTGGTTAAGGAAATCGCCCGGGTAGCTTGTGCCCGGCGCGAGAAATAGAGATCGAATAGCAATGAATCCGTTGTTGATAGAAGAAATCGACGCGCTGCTGCCGCAAACGCAATGCGGTAAATGCGGTTTTCCCGGCTGCAAACCCTATGCGGAAGCCATCGCGGCAGGGAGCGCGGATATCAATCAATGTCCGCCCGGCGGTCAGGAAGGTATCGAGAAATTAGCGCGGTTGTTGGGTGTGGCGTCCAAGCCGCTGAATACGTCGCACGGTTTTCCCCGTTTTGACAAAGTCGTTGCTTGGATTGATGAGCAGCTGTGCATCGGTTGCACGTTCTGCATTCGGGCTTGTCCTGTGGATGCCATCGCCGGATCCGGCAAGCAACTGCATACTGTCATCGCAGCGGAGTGCACCGGCTGTGAATTATGCATCGCGCCTTGTCCGATGGATTGCATCAGCTTGGTGCCTATTGACGAAGACAAGAATGATACTGACAGGAAACAAGCAGCCGATAACGCGCGTGCGCGCCACCAATTCCGCTTGCTGCGGCTGGAGCGCGAAAAACGAGCCGGCAAGACAGAATCCAAGCACAAGCCCGCCGTGCCAGCAGAGAAAAACCTGGCTTCAGCGGATGAGCGCAAGAGAGCGATCGTTCAAGCCGCAATCCAGCGTGCCGCGGCGGCCCGGAACAGGGTAAACCATCCTCATTCACCGGTAAAACCCCATGAACGCAGCTAAGCGCCATGAAATTTTTGCTTGCTTGAAATCAGCCAATCCGCATCCTACAACCGAGCTGGAATATCGCTCTCCTTTCGAGCTCCTGATCGCGGTTATTCTTTCGGCGCAAGCGACCGACAAAAGCGTGAATCTGGCAACACGAAAATTATTTCCTCAGGCCAACACACCGGAAACGATTCTTGCGTTGGGCGAAGCGGGTTTGACTGAATTCATCAAAAGCATCGGGTTATACAAAACCAAGGCGAAAAATATTCTGGCAACTTGCCAAATGTTGATACAGCAGCATCGCAGCGAAGTACCCCGCACGCGCGAACAACTGGAAAAATTGCCCGGTGTCGGACGCAAAACCGCCAATGTCATTCTGAACACCGCGTTCGGCGAACCGACCATCGCAGTCGATACGCATATTTTCCGGGTTGCCAATCGCACCGGCATAGCCCGCGGAAAGAATGTGCTCGAGGTAGAATTGAAGCTATTGAAAGCGGTACCGAAAGAATTCCGGCATGATGCGCATCACTGGTTGATTCTTCACGGCCGCTACGTCTGCAAGGCAAGAAAACCGGCTTGTGCAATTTGTACAATCAATCACTTATGTGAATTTACCGGCAAGAATTTTGAACGCTAATCACACTATGTTTAAACCATCGAGAGAGCAAGCACGGCAATTATTTTTTGAAACCTGGCGCAAATACCGTCAGCGGGAAATATTATCCGGTATCGAAACGATTGCGCTCGAGGTGATTTTATTGCACCCGGAATATCACGGCATTCTCGACGATCCCGAGCGCTTTCTGGATAAGGATTATCTACCGGAAATGGGCGATACCAATCCGTTTTTACATATGAGCATGCACGTGGCGATCAAGGAGCAACTGTCGATTAATCAGCCGGTTGGAATTTGCGAGCGATTCGCCCGCTTACAGAAAAATAACGGGAGTGAGCACGCTGCCGCGCACCAGATGATGGAATGTTTGGCGGAAATGATATGGCAAGCTCAGCGCACGCAATCCGCGCCGGATGCCGCAATCTACTTCGATTGCTTGGATAAACGGCTGAGCTCGATCAATTAAAATGAAAACGGGACAAAACCAGCGACTAACTGGTGTTTGTCCCGCTTTTGAGTCTATTGCCGGCTCAAATAAATATTATTTGTTTGAATTCAGACTACCTGATTGGCTGGAATAGTAAAAAGCCAGATTCTCAATATCGGCTGGTGTCAGGCTGGCAGCCATCCCCGCCATGACAGGATCTTTCCTGTTGCCGGATTTGTAATCATTCAGCGCTTTCGCTAAGTATGTTCTATATTGCCCGCCGATCTTAGGGAAATTAGGTGCAGGGCTATTACCGTCGGCACCGTGGCAGGAAGCACAAACTTCAGCTGCTTTACTTTTTCCTGCGTCGAGATCAGCGGCCATCAGTTGACCGGAAAGTATCAAAGCTGCGCCACTTAATGCAGCAATTACATAATTCTTCATAATTCGTTCCTTGCGTAAATAACTCAATTAATTCTTAGAATAGTATGCAGCGAAATCTTCTATGTCTTGTTGAGACAATGTTTTAGCTAAGCTTGTCATGGTTGGATGGCTGCGTGTGCCGTTTTTGTAGCCTTCCAGCGCTTTAATGATATATTCCGCATGCTGTCCGCCCAGTTTGGGAACGTGATAAGCGCTAGGAAAAGCTGTTTTATAACCTACGATTCCATGACAGCCTTCACACATTGACAACTTTTCTTTTGCTGCTGCCGCATCACCAGCTGCTTGAGTTACCCCCGAGAATGCCATAAGCATGCCCACGGCAAGTAATAAATTCATAATCAATTTTTGTTTCATGTACGCCTCCTTCTCTCAAAAGTTGAACTTTAAACGATGTGCCCGATTTGGTCAATGAATAAGTGCAAGCATGTCCATGTTGTTTATGGGGAAATTGCCATCGGGATTACATTTTTGCGGCAGATTTCGATTCTAATTCTTCCCATCTTGCAAGGCAATCTGTCAGTTCTTTTTCAATCACCGTAACGCGAGTTTGCAATGCTTTCGCTTCGTCCGGATAATCGCGGTAAATCGCCGGTTGACTTAAACGCAAATTAGCGTTTGCTTGTTCTTGTTCCAGCGCATCGATTTTTCCAGGTAATGCTTCCAGCTCACGCGCTTCTTGGTAACTCAGTTTTTTAGGCCGAGGAGCCTTTGGCGCTTTGGAACTACTGATTGGTGAAGTTTCTGACTGCTTTGATAATATCTTTTGCTGACTGATATTATCTTCAAACTGTTTTGCGCGTATCCAATCTTCATAACCGCCAATATATTCACATAATTTTCCATTTCCTTCAAATGCAATTACTTGTGTGACGACATTATCGAGAAATTCACGGTCATGACTGACCAGAAACAACGTACCGGCATAATCCTGTAGCAAAGCTTCCAGCAATTCCAGCATTTCGATGTCCAGATCGTTGGTGGGTTCATCCAACACCAGCACATTGGCAGGGCGGGTGAACAATCGCGCCAGCAACAACCGGTTGCGTTCGCCGCCCGACAGCGATTTAACCGGCGAGCGCGCACGTTCCGGCGGAAACAGGAAATCCTCCAGATAACTGATGACATGCTTACGCTTACCGTTGATCTCGACAAAATCGGAGCCCGGGCTGATGGTATCCGTCAGAATCATTTCTTCGTCAAGCTGCTCGCGCATCTGGTCGAAATACGCCACCGACAATTTGGTTCCTTGCTGAATAGTGCCCGAATCCGGCTGTATCTCGCCCAGAATCAATTTCAATAACGTCGACTTGCCGGCGCCGTTGGGTCCTAATAATCCCACCCGGTCACCGCGCATAATGCGGCAGGAGAAATCGTTGACGATCACCTTGTCGCCGTAGCGCTTACTGACATGCTCCAGCTCGGCAACCAATTTCCCCGAGCGTTCGCCGGCATCGAGATTAATATTCGCTTTTCCGGTTTTGTCCCGCCGCGCCGCGCGTTCCAGCCGCAATGCCTCCAGTCTGCGAACCCTGCCTTCATTGCGCGTGCGCCGTGCTTCGACGCCTTTGCGTATCCAGACTTCCTCCTGCGCCAGGAATTTATCGAATTTCTGGTTATGGATCGCCTCGACCTCCAGCATCTCCGCTTTCTTGCGCTGATAATCGGAGAATTTTCCTGCAAATGATTGCAAATGGCCGCGATCCAGTTCAACGATCCGAGTTGCGACATGATCGAGAAAACGCCGGTCGTGCGTGATGAATAGCACGCTGCCGGCAAAATCCTGCAATAAGCCTTCCAACCACTCGATCGAGGAGAAATCCAGATGATTGGTCGGCTCGTCCAGCAACAGTACATCCGGCGAAATCACCAGCGCACGCGCCAGCGCGACACGTTTCTTCAAGCCGCCGGAAAGATGTCCGATCAACATATCCGCGGGCAGATTGAGCTTATCGATCACCGTTTCTATCTTGGCTTGCAGATTCCATCCGTCTTCCACTTCCAAGGCGCTTTGCAGATCCTGCATGCGCATCAGCAACGCTTCGGTATTTTCCGGCGTTTCACCCAAGGCGTGCGAGACGGCATGATAATCCAGCAGAATTTGGCTGACATTGCCCAAACCGGTGGAAACTTCTTGATATACCGTGTTCGATGGGTTTAACAGCGGTTCTTGCGCGACATAAGCCAGTTTGATGTTCGGCGCACGCCACAGCTTGCCGTCGTCGAGCTTGATCTCACCCGCCAATGCACGCAGCAAACTTGATTTGCCGCCGCCATTCCGGCCGATCAAACCGGCGCGCTCGCCCGGATCCAATTGCAAATCGGCGTGATCGAGCAAAGCATGATGGCCAAAAGCCAAGCAGGCATTTTCCAGTGTAATGAGCGGCATCGGGGAATTCTAACGTTGAAAAAAACTGTTTGCAGGGTTAATCGATTTTTTGATTCTGAATTTGGCAACAACCAAGGGAAGTCATTGTGTCATGCTTTAATCCGCTTGGCAAAAACGGACATGAATAAAAATGGAACCCGCAGGTTCCATTTTTATTCTCATGCTGCGATGCAGCTTACTGCAATTACTCCGCAGAGGTTACGTTGATTTTCTTCGGTTGCACCGCCTCACGCTTCGGTATCACGACTTCCAGCACGCCATGCTTGGACGATGCGGAGATTGCATCGGCGTTAGCGGTATCCGGCAAACTGAAGCGCCGGTAGAAAGAACCATACGTACGTTCAACGCGCTTATAACCTTCCTTCTCGGTCTTACTTTCCGATTTTTTCTCACCTTTGATGGTCAGCACGCCATCTTCCATGCTGATATCGATTTCTTCCGGTTTAACACCAGGAATATCCGCGTGAATGACAAATTTGTCCGCTTCTTCCTTGATATCCACTGCGGGCGACCATTCGGCTGTCGCGGTCGAACCTTCCGCAACGCTCCGTTCCAGTTCCCTTTGCAGCTGACTCAATAAACCCCAGGGTTCATAACGTGTAATAGCCATACTCAATTTCTCCTTATCGATTAAAAAAGCACATTGCGTAAGTCACAGTTACAAGAAATACACTTTCAAATGCAATATAAGGATCGTCCATTATTTTTTCAAGCGGCCCCGGAAACTGCCTGGGTTTTAAAATGCGGCGTCATCACGATCGTATATAGCGCCGCCGCAGCCCATAGAGAACCGCAGCCAGCGCGGATAGCAACACGGTAACCAAGATTCCGTTGCGCTTGATCCACTCCATTGTGTTCGACTGAACGGAAACATGCGCTTCGGCCAGACCCAGCACTTTCGTATCGATCTGCGCATTATTTTGCGTCAATAAATGCAACTGGAATTCCAGCTCCTGCTCTCCGGACGATTGCGGCGTCACGCGCCAGCGCCAGCTTGACACGCCATTGTGACCCGACAGCGGCTCCTGCGGCCCCAGTCTGTCGATTTCAAAACCGTCACCGGTAATTTCGGCTTTCATATTGGGCGACACTACGCCGCTGATTCCTTGAATTCCGGTGCCCTCGGAGGCGGTCGCGACAATCTCGTTGACAAACTTGGCCAGATGCTTCGTCTCCAGATTGAGCGTCACCTCAAACGGTTCATATTGTTTGACGGCGGATGGAATCGTAATCGCCGTGCTATCCACCGGCAACTTCACGATCACCGGATTGACATGCTTTTTGGACGTCAGCATATGCATCAGCGCATTGAACGAAAAAGGCACAATTAATAAAACCGCCAGCATGGCGATCGGCATGATCAGAGTGAAATTAAAACCGGATTCGGGTCCAGGGTTACGCATGATTGCTCCAGCAATGGGTTCATATTCAGGGGCAAATCATATCATTGTTGGCGAAGGAAGCTGAGTAAATCAAAACAGCGAGTTTTGCTGATTATCGAAACTCAGCTTAGAAAGTTTTTGCAAGGCTGCTTGCAGACGATCCATTTTCTTAATCGCTGAAAACCGCCAAGTAATCAGTAAAAATAAACACGCGATTACGGCTCTGTCCGGTAATCTCATGCAAAATGCCGTGTTCGCGCATTTGAGCAACCAATTCATTCGCCGCCTTGTAACTGAGATCGCAGATTTTCTGCACTTCCTCGATGCGGATGGCGGGTTGCGTAAACAACGCATTAAGTAAGCGTTGCGCGCTTGCAGTTCTGCGTCCGAAGCTCGCCTGCAGATTCTGTTCCAAGCTGGCTTTCAAATGCATGATGCGAGACAAGGCGCTCACTGCCAAAGTTGCTGTTTGCTCGATCCCGACCAGAAAATACTTAAGCCACTGCAACATATCGTTTCTTTCACGCACTCGCATCAGGTTATCATAATACAGCCCTTTATCCTTCTCAAAGTAACTGGAAAGATAGAGCAATGGTTTATCTAAAATTCCCTCACTCACCAAAAACAACGTAATCAACAACCGGCCGATACGTCCGTTGCCATCCAGAAACGGGTGTATGGTTTCAAACTGGTAATGCGCGATTGCGATGCGGATCAATGCCGGAACATGAATATCCCGGTTGTGCAAAAATTGCTCCAAGTCGCTCATCAACTCATGGGCATGCTGATGATGAGGAGGAATAAACACCGCATCGGTTAGACTGTGACCGCCGATCCAGTTCTGACTGGCACGAAACTCACCGGGCAGCTTGTGCTCGCCACGCACATTCTGTAGCAGAATCGCGTGCGTTTGCCTTAATAAACGTGATGACAAAGGCAATGTTTGCAAATGGCCGATTGCCTGATTCAACGCTTGCGTGTAATTTTGCACCTCACGCCAATCGTTACGGTGCTCGGGCAGAATTTCCGACTCGGGCAACACCGCTTCCTGAATATTGGTTTGTGTACCCTCGATGCGGCTGGATACCACCGCTTCCTTGGTAACATGTAATTGAATGAATAAATCGATATTCGGCACCAAGCGCGCAAATGAATTGAGCTCCCCGAGCTTGACCGCCGCCTTCTCCAGCAACAGATTTATCTGCGGCGTTTGCCACACCCATTCATCGTTAATCGTGGATGGCAGGAAATACCGATATTCATAACCTTTCTGGTAGTGACCGGACTGATACTGCTCAAGTTGAATCGTCATGGCATGTCCGTAAGGAAAGTAACATACAAAATCCTTTATAT
>JAFEEV010000209.1 GCA_018240935.1 Pseudomonadota bacterium | reverse complement strand
GCAAACGCCACGGCCAAGGCGAAAAACACCAAGTGCGGCAAGTTGACCACGGGATCGGTCGTGGCCATACCCACTAAGGCACAGGCGATGACGATTTGCGACAGCAGCAGCCACGCGCGCCGCCGTCCCAGCCAGCGTGTCAGCAGCGGCAGCGATAAACGGTCGACCAGCGGCGACCACAGCCATTTGAAACTGTACGCCAGACCGATCCAGCTCAAGTAACCGATGGTCGCGCGGTCGATACCCGCTTCGCGCAGCCAGAACGACAGCGTGCCCATGATCAGCAGCAGCGGCAATCCGGCGGAAAATCCCAGCGACAGCATGCCGAGCACGCGCGGGTGCGCATAGATACGCAATGCCTGTAACCAGCCGGATATCACCTGAGAGGTCATAAAGTGTGATCGTAATCGACGATCAGCGGGGCGTGATCGGAAAAACGTTCGTCTTTGAAGATCGACACGCTACGTGCGGTCTGCGCGATCGCAGGCGTGGCGATCTGGTAATCGATGCGCCAGCCGACGTTTTTCGCCCAGGCCTGACCGCGGTTCGACCACCAGGTGTATTGATCGGGTTCGTTGTTCAAACGGCGGAACACATCGACAAAACCGATCTGGTCGAACACATTCGTCAGCCAAGTACGCTCTTCCGGCAGGAAGCCGGAATTTTTCTGGTTCGAGCGCCAGTTTTTCAAATCGATTTCCTTGTGCGCGATATTCCAGTCGCCGCACAAAATGACTTGCCGTCCGCTCGCCATCAGGTTTTGCAGCACTGGGAAAAAATGCTCCATGAAATAAAATTTCGCCGCCTGGCGGTGTTCACCGCTGGAACCGGACGGCAAATAAATCGACACGATGCTCAAATTGCCGAAATCCGCTTGTAGAAAACGCCCTTCGGCATCGATGCCGGCAATGCCGACGCCTTCGACGATGCGATCCGGCTTTTTGCGCGTATAAATGCCGACACCGCTGTAGCCTTTTTGCTCAGCGCAATGAAAATAACCGTGATAATCGTCCGGCGACTGCATCTCGGCGGACAGATCGGGCAATTGCGCTTTCAATTCCTGCACGCACACGACATCCGCGGTTTGTTTCGCTAGCCAAGGGAAAAAGCCTTTTTTCGCCGCCGCGCGGATGCCGTTTAAGTTCAGCGTTATAATTTGCATCTTTTTCTTATTGAGAGTGATTCAGGTTATGTCCGATTTCCGGCAAGCGTTTATTCAATTCGCCATCGAGCGCAACGTGCTGTGCTTCGGTGAATTCAAAACCAAAGCGGGGCGTTTGTCGCCGTATTTTTTCAACGCCGGTCTGTTCAACGACGGCGACGCCTTGCGCAAACTCGGGCAATTTTACGCCAAAGCGATTGTGGCTGCCGAGCTTCCGTTCGATCTCTTGTTCGGCCCGGCGTACAAAGGCATCCCGCTGGTCAGCGCCATCGCCATCGCGCTGGCGGAAATGGGCCATAACTATCCGTTTTGCTTCAACCGCAAGGAGGCCAAGGATCACGGCGAAGGCGGCGTGCTGGTCGGCGCGCCGATGAGCGGCCGTGTGCTGATCGTCGACGATGTGATTTCAGCGGGTACTTCGGTGCGCGAATCGGTCGAACTGATCAAAACCGCCAAAGCTACGCCCGGCGGCGTCGTCATCGCCCTCGACCGTATGGAACGCGGCACCGGGGAATTATCGGCGGTGCAGGAAGTACAGCAGGCGCACGGTCTTAGCGTGACACCGATCATCAACCTCAACGACTTGGTGGCGTATTTGCAGCAACACGCGGAGCTGTCGCAGCATTTACAGGCGGTGCAACGCTACCGGGATCAGTATGGCGTGAATTATTAGCTTGGTTTTCCGCTGCCAGGTTTGACTCTGCATTCTTCTTTCGCTACATTAACTTCTCTAAACAAAGTGTTTATTTTTAAAAACTTTCCAATAGGAGTGTTTTAATGAAAAGAACCATCGTTAGCGCGTTTATGATGTTGGGTTTATTGGGCGGCGCCCCGGTCCATGCCGCGGTTACGCTGTATACTTCGCAGGCCGCTTATTTGGCGGCCGTGGAGACGGCGACTACCTACATCGACTTTGCCGGATCTCCGGCAGTCACCGTCAGCGGCGGCAGCTTTAGCCCGGCGATTACCTTCGGCACCTGCGATCTTGGACTGGCAAGTTGCAGTACCAGCGTGTTTCATAACAGCGACGGCATTACCGATACCGGCGGCGTCGCTGCACCGAATTTTGTCGCGGCGGTCGGCGGCCACTTTACCAGTGCGGTGCATGCGTTTGGATTCAACTATATCAGTGGCGGTATGGGAGCCATCGAATTGAACGGATCGGCGATCGTTCCAGTTGGCAGCACAACCTCGGGATTTGTCGGCATCGTATCGACGGACCCGATTGATGGCTTTGTCGGACTCAATTACATTTTTCCAGTCACCGGCGGCCGTGATCGCTATTTCATTGACGATTTCTATATCAACGCAGTACCGGAACCCGGCGTATGGGCGATGTTGCTCGCCGGTTTAGGCTTGCTTGGATTCCGCATGGCCAGAATCCGCCGGTAAGTTTCAGTCCCTCAAATCGGGTGGAGTCAGAGGCTGTCCGGACAGTGCCTGATTCCATTCCAATACGGAAAAGAATTTAAGGAAGCTCTGAAAAACTACTGCGCTCGACCATGTTGCGTTGAAATCAGGTTCAAAATGCTCATTTACTCCTCGTAAACTGCGCTTTTTCACCTGATTTCGCCTTGCCTGATCTTCGCTCGCTACCTTTTCCAGGACTTCCTCAATCAAACAGCTGGTTGTTACTTATCAGGCGGAATCTACAGGGGCGAATTTACCCAAGGATTAATGATTGCAACGCCACAACCGGTAAAATCCTTAACATTACGTGTGGCAATCGCCGCTCGCCTGCTGCTGGCGATGGCGGCAATCATCAGGTCCACGGCATCGGTATTGATTCCACCGGCTTCGCACGCCGCGGCAATTTCGCCGTAACGATAAGCCGCTTCTTCGTCGAAGGGAAATATTCTGCCGCTGAAAGCTTCGGCGATAAAATCCGAAAAGCTGGCGGTTAATTGGGTGCGCCGCTTACCTTCCGGTAAACGCGCCAGTCCGCGCTGAATTTCTGCGATAGTGATTGCGGTGATGGCAAGATGAATCGCTTTCTGTGCTTTGATCCAGTGTTTAACATTCACATCGGGTTGCTCGCGCATCAATTCCGAAATGACATTGGTATCCAGAATGATCACGATTCAAAATC
>JAFEEV010000208.1 GCA_018240935.1 Pseudomonadota bacterium | reverse complement strand
CCCCTGGATCCTGGACAGCTACTACAAGGGCGAGAGCCCGCTGGTGCGGGACGAGAACGGCGTGGGCTGGTTCCCCACGGGCGACGTGGCGACCATAGACGCCGACGGCTACATGCACATCACCGACCGCAGCAAGGACGTGATCAAGTCCGGCGGCGAATGGATCAGCTCCATCGACATCGAGAACATCGCCATGGCGCATCCGGCCGTGGCCATGGCGGCCTGCGTCGGCATGCCCCACCCCAAGTGGGACGAGCGCCCCATCGTCGTGGTGACCAGGCGCGCTGGCATGGAGCTCACGCGCGAGGAACTGCTCGCCTTCTACGAGGGCAAGGCCGCCAAGTGGCAGATCCCGGACGACGTGGTGTTCGTCGATGCGATCCCGCTGGGCGCCACGGGCAAGATGCTCAAGACCCGCTTGCGCGAGCAGCTGGCGGGCTACCGCCTGCCGGGACTCTGATTGATTTGGCGCCCCGTATTGCATGAACCTTGAGTTGTTCGCCATCTCCCTGCTCAACGGCGTCGGCTACGGGCTGCTGCTGTTTATGCTGAGCTCGGGGCTGACGCTGATCTTCAGCATGATGGGGGTGTTCAACATCGCGCAGGGCGTTGGTAGAGGTGCTGCAGGCCGCGCCCCACCCGGAAAGCGACCTCGCCATCGCGCCGCCCACCCACGCTCCGGTACGGGGCGCGGCGCTGTGAAAGGCTACCTGCTGGACACCTGCATCCTGTCCGAACTGCGGCGCCCGCGCCCAGAGTCCAAGGAGGTCGACTTCGTGAGCGCGCAGCCACTCGAAAGCCTGTTCGTCAGCGCCGCCACATTCGCAGAAATCCGTTTTGGCATAGAACTTGTCGCGGACGTCCACAAGCGGGCCGCCAACTGCTGCCACGGGTTGACCAGCGGCACATCGGTGCCCTCGTACCCGCCGACATCGCGGGAGACGACCGTCAGGCCATGGTGCAGGGCCGTCGCCGCGATGATGCGATCAGGCTGGGGAAACGTGCGTCCGGCCTGGCGCCCGGTTTCCACCAGCAGGCGCCACTTGAACATCACGTCTTCGCTGACCGGCAGGATCCGGTTTTCAAACATGGGGCGCAGTTGCCGCTGGAGCCAGTCGTGCAGGGCGTGAGTCTGTATTGACTCTGCGGTTTTTGCACGGGTGCAAGCCGCAACGCCTCGTACAGACCACAAGGTTTGCGCGGGGTGCCTGTTCGGCGGCCGTTGCGGCAAACGCTGAGCATGGTGCAAAGTCTGCTCAAACTGGCTGCACTGAATTGGAAGGTGCCATCACCGTTAAATGA
Source organism: Pseudomonadota bacterium (assembly GCA_018240935.1). Classification (GTDB taxonomy): domain Bacteria; phylum Pseudomonadota; class Gammaproteobacteria; order Burkholderiales; family Nitrosomonadaceae; genus Nitrosomonas. The sequence goes on along the minus strand of JAFEEV010000208.1, from coordinate 3,359 downwards.
GTCCGTTTGGGGCTGGGGTTATGGCGCCGAGTATTTGGTTTTTGCAAAAAAGCCCCCGACTGTGCAAACGTGGCCATCCACAAAAAACTGCACCAGTACAGACATTGAAAAACAGAACCACCTAATGTGGGACAAATTTACTTATTGATAAATCTTCTTTGGCTTGATTGAATAAATGTTCTAGCCACTTTGCAAGAATGCCTTCATGTCTGCTTGCTTCAGATTCAGGTTTTATCCACCTCAAATCCAGGCACAGAATTTCAGTGCCGCGCCAAACTTTCCCATCGGCTTTTGCTTGACTGAAATCAATTAACTTGACGTTGCCATTGTTGAAACTCTCCCCAAAAACCTTATTAATTCCCTGCCAGAAAAATAGAGTGCATTTTGGGTTGTTATTCAAAGTGTTTTGAAAGGCGTGAAGATAAATGGCAGCCTTCCCAATGGATGCCTTTACATAATTCAGTTTGTAATCTTCCGCATTTCTCTTGGCGTCTGCAATAAAATAACAGGATTTTAAATCCAAAGATTCTCTGAAAAACTCCAGCACAATGTCTGGCATCAAGCCATTGCTAACCAAGCCTGCATCTTCGTAAGCATTTTTTATGGCGTCGCCAATACTGTTTTCTATTTTTCCGGCTCCCCTTTGGCGCAGCCTGCCTTTATAAATTGCAAGTCGCCAATCGTTATGATCTTTATCTTCGTAGTTTAAAATATCTGCATCATGCTTGTGCTGATCCCATTCCCAGCCTTGTTGATGAGCTGCTATGGCGATGCGATGCGTAATAATCCATTCAAAAAGATTGTCTGCATTTTTCAACCATTTTCCGCCTGAACGTGCCTGATCCTGCATAGATAGATCCTTAAGCGTTTGTGCGAGCTCCTGGGCTTGGTAGTCTTTTCTATTCCATAAAGCAATGGCGTTGACAATAGGCTGTGCACCGGCGGGATTTTTCTGATAGAGCTTCCGTTCCAGAAGTTTGGACCAAGCGATATTTGAGTCATTGGAAAATATTCGAATGGCTTTTTCCAACTGCTTTATTCTTTCATCTGCATTGGTGGGGCGATACGTCTTCAGCGCCCCGGACCATTGACGAGCAATCGTTGCCAGTCCTCCTGTCAACTGACGATCAGTTTGCTCTGCCCTGGTGATGTTGCAGTATTTGCCAACATCTCCAGTCAGTGTGCGCATTCGTGTTTGACTCCAATCGATATCGCGCCCAGGTTTTTCTCGCCAGTCTCTGATTCGGTATTGCCTTCTTATGTCCATTGAGCTTGCGATCTCGGTCAAGGCAATTTCGGCGACTTGTTGGGTATTGGTATCAAGCAACATCTGGTTGAAAATTTCATCCCATAGATGTGTGTCTTCAAAATTCTTCTGAAGATTCTCCATGACTTGATGTAGGGTGAATTTCCGGATGATGCAAAGCTGGCTAAGGCAATCAAAGAATTCCTTCGTGATTTCCAATTGAGGGTTGGAACTTGATGATTTTCCGATATTCATTCAAACCTCAGATCGCCATAAATCTTCTTGAATTCATCATCAAAAGCATCCTGCAGAGTCCGGTCATTTCCATTTTTTTGCTCTATTTTTATGGACGTTTGATCTTCGGATAGATATGCGTATTTATCTCCTTCGAAAATATCGAATATGTATTTCTTTGTTTCCATGATGCCATTTTCATCAAGGGATTCTAGTTGCGGCGCGCAATAAATCATGAAAGCGTGCATGGCTTGTGATGCAAGCAATGATTTTGCTATTGCCCTATTTTTGGTGCCAGATTCTGCGGTTACTTTGCCATCAATTTGTGACCTGACGCTTTCCATGACGAATTTGAGACTGTCAAACATGCTGGCAACGCCGGTTATGTTCCTTTCCACCAGTCCAGGAGTACCGTTGTGGGAAATGAAGATTTTTTCTATGAGATCTCTGGCTAGTTTGAGGTAATTTTTCGTTCCATCAATCTGTAGGAATTTTCCGCTGCTAGAAATTTTCTTGTATCTCTCTTCGAGCAATGTTTGGAGATCCTTGGTTTGAGGAGGATCGATCCGGATGACATTAAATCTTCTGAGCAGCGCAAAAGACATTTGGTGCAGAGAGCTTCTGTCGAAACTATTCATGGTTCCAATGATTCTAAAGCGCTTGCCGACTTGGTAGTTCTTGCGATCCGGAGATATGTTTTTTTCTCCTATGCTGTTAATTCGTATGGTTTTTAATTCAATCTTTCCATTGATGCCACCTTCTTTTTCATCTGCAATTTCTGATTCTTCATCAAGCTCTTTGTATGGTAAATCAACGGATTTTCCAGAAAGCAAGGTAAACAATTCGCCAAAGCACTCGTCAATATTGGCTCGATTCATCTCATCAATGATTAGGCACTGATCTTCGTCAAGCGCGTCAAGGAAGATGCCTCGCTGGAAAATTAACCTGTTCCCGGTTTCCGGGTCAGGAAAATATCGGCCTATAAGATCACCGGATGTCCATGCGGGCGAAGCCGTGACCATTTTTGCGCCGGTCAATTCCGAGGATATTTTTTCGCCCAATGCCAATGCCAGTTCTGTTTTTCCGCACCCAGGAGGTCCAACAAGAATAAGGTTCCGGCCAAGATTGAGCGTAATACAGGCGGCTTGGTAAATTGACCATGGGAAACGGAGCCCTTTTTCTTCCATTGACTTCCGTAAGTCAGATGGTGAAATGTTGACGGATAGAGCCTCAGTTTTTTCGTCGTCTGGATCCGGTATTTCTAGAGCTTTGTTCAGGGTGAGCTCGGTGCTTGAATTATTGAGGGAGAATTTTGCTCCCTCATTGAAGTATGCAAGATAAAGTATGCGCTCAACACATCTGGCCAACCACTGCCGGGAGTGCTCCTTTGCCATGGTTTCCAGTTCGGGAGTTATGGCTTCCTCTGGTGCTCCCAGAGCGATTTTTTTATCAGCATCTTCGCCTCCACTGGAGATGATGAATTTGTCGCTTCCTTTGATAAACAAGCCTGAAAGAGATCCAGTGAAGTGGATATTTCCTTTGTTTTCTAGATCTATCTTCCAGAATTTCTTATAAAAATCAAGATTGGTTTTTCTCTTGATTGACCACCGGATGTTATTGGGGATGATGATTTCGTCGTCATTGAACTTTATCAGGTAATCCGTGTCATTTCTGAAGCCTTCATTATCGCTTTGCTTTATTGTGGACAGGATTTTTGCGAAAACCCCTTCCTTGTCTTGCGGGAAAGTCGTGTTCAGGGTGACTTGTATCCTGTCTTTGCTGTGTGCGATGAATTCCAGCGTGATTCTGGTTTTCTTGCCACCTCCCTGGCCTCCTGGTCGCTTAATGTCTCGGAGGAGTACTTTTATATTTTTATTTT
>JAFEEV010000207.1 GCA_018240935.1 Pseudomonadota bacterium | reverse complement strand
TGTCCGGCGGCACGGCGCGGCATTATGTGTGCGACGAAGCATCGGATTGGTTGCCCGATCTCGATGATATACGCGCCAAGATTAATCCTAGAACCCGTGCCATCGTCATCATCAATCCCAACAATCCGACCGGCGCACTTTATCCGAAGGAATTGCTGCTGGAAATCATTGAAATTGCCCGTCAGCATCAACTGATCATTTACGCCGACGAAATTTACGACAAAATTTTGTATGACGATGCGACGCACACTTCCATCGCCTCATTGGCCGATGATGTGCTGTTCGTGACATTCAACGGGTTATCGAAAAATTATCGCGCCGCCGGTTTCCGCTCCGGCTGGGCTGTGGTTTCGGGCGAGAAAAACCATGCGCGCGATTATATTGCGGGACTCAATATGCTGGCTTCGATGCGCTTGTGCGCCAATGTACCGTCGCAATTCGGCATCCAAACCGCACTGGGCGGGTATCAAAGCATTTACGATCTGACCATGCCGACCGGGAGGCTGATGAAGCAACGCGATGTGGCATGGAAGCTGCTGACCGATATTCCCGGTGTCTCGTGCGTCAAGCCGCGATCGGCGCTGTATCTGTTTCCACGGCTGGATCCGGAAGTTTATCCGATCGAAGACGATCAACAATTCGTACTCGATCTGCTGCTGGAAGAAAAAGTGCTGCTGGTACAAGGAACCGGTTTCAACTGGATGCATCCGGATCATTTTCGCGTCGTGTTTCTGCCCAACGTCGACGATCTGACCGAAGCGGTCGGTCGCATTGCGCATTATTTACAGCGTTATCGCAAACGTCACGGCACCAATTAGCGAACTGCTCGCGACTTTCTGCATCATCATCGTTTTTCTGGCTATATTTTCAGTCCCCGGCTAGCCGGGCACTAATTCCATTTCTCGCTTATAATCACGTACCGCATAACTTTCAGTTTTTTTACAGCATACTATTATGAATCCGATACAAATAGGTTTATTGGGCGTGGGTACCGTCGGTGGCGGCACTTATACCGTTTTGAAACGTAATCAAGAAGAAATCGCGCGCCGCGCCGGACGGGGAATCATCGTCAAAATGATCGCCGATACCAATCTGGAGAGAGCGCGCAGCCTGGCCGATGCGGGTGTCATCGTTACTTCCGATGGTCACGAGGTGACCCGGAATCCCGAAATCGACATCGTTGTCGAATTGATCGGCGGACAAACCATTGCCAAAGAACTGATTCTGGAAGCGATCGCCAACGGCAAACATGTCGTGACCGCAAACAAGGCGTTACTGGCCAATCACGGTACCGAAATTTTTGCCGCCGCGCGTGCCAAAGGCGTGATCGTCGCGTTTGAAGCGGCCGTCGCCGGTGGTATTCCGATCATCAAAGCGTTGCGCGAAGGGTTGACTGCTAACCGTATCACCTGGATTGCGGGCATCATCAACGGCACATCGAATTTCATTTTGTCGGAAATGCGCGAAAAAGGCTTGCCGTTTGAAACGGTATTGGCACAAGCGCAAAAACTCGGTTATGCGGAAGCCGATCCGACCTACGACATCGAAGGCATCGACGCGGCGCACAAGATCACGCTGATGTCGGCGATTGCGTTTGGTATTCCGGTGCAATTCAGCAAGGTGTATGTCGAAGGCATTACCAAACTGACCGGTGAAGACATCCGCTACGCTGAAGAACTGGGTTATCGCATCAAGTTGCTCGGTATCACCAAACGCGTTGAGAAAGGCATCGAATTGCGCGTGCACCCAACCCTGATTCCGATGAAGCGTTTGATCGCCAATGTCGAAGGCGTGATGAACGCCATCGTGGTCAAAGGCGATGCGGTTGGCGCGACATTGTATTACGGCGCCGGCGCCGGTTCGGAACCAACCGCGAGTTCTGTAATTGCCGATCTGGTCGATATCACGCGTCTGCACACTGCCGACCCGATGCATCGCGTACCGCCGCTGTCGTTCCAGCCGGATCTATTGTCCGATACGCCGGTCATTCCGATGGACGAGGTCGAAACTTCCTATTATCTGCGCATGCAGGTGGTCGACAAGCCCGGTGTGATGGCGGAAATCACGCGCATTGTGGCGGAACAGAAAATTTCGATCAGCGCTTTGCTGCAAAAAGAAGCCAGCGACGAATCGGATCAAGTCGGTATCATCCTGCTGACGCACGCAACGGTTGAAAAGAATATCAACGCGGCGATTACCCGCATTGAAGCGTTACCGGTGGTCACCGGCAAAGTATTCCGCTTGCGTATCGAAGAACTGAATAACTGAAGTGAAAACCGGTCAAGGGGCGGATTGCCAAGGCGGCGTTTGCCGCGCCCCCGGTCTTTCATTCTTGCATAACCTGAAGAAACCAATCATGCGCTATATTTCTACCCGCGGCGGCATGCCGCCGAAAACATTTTCCGAAATTCTTCTGAGCGGCCTGGCGCCGGATGGCGGTCTGGCGATTCCGGAAGCATACCCCCAAATTACTGCGACAGAACTCGCTGCTTGGCGGAGTCTGAGCTACCCGGCGCTGGCGTTCGAGATCCTGTCGCGCTTCGTCGACGATATTCCGGCGGACGATTTGCGCAGCATCATCAGCCAGACCTATACCGCCGAAGTGTTCGGAACGCCGGACATCACACCGCTGAAGACGCTGGAACCGGAGCTGCATATCTTGGGATTGTCGAACGGCCCGACACTGGCGTTCAAAGACATCGCGATGCAGCTGCTTGGCAATCTGTTCCAATACCAGCTTGCCAAAACCGGCG
>JAFEEV010000206.1 GCA_018240935.1 Pseudomonadota bacterium | reverse complement strand
CCAGCGTCGCCATGTATTCCAATCCCGGTTCACGCAAGCGCACCGACAGATCCACCAATCCCGGGCACACGACACGCGATTGCGCATCGATCACCCGGCTGGCTCGAAACTCGCTGGGCGCCGCACCAATGGCCACGATTTTACCTTTGGCGATAAAAATATCCTGCACGGCATCGATACCGTTTTTCGGATCGATCAAGCGCCCATTTTTGATATGAATTCTCATGCAATCCCTCTAAACCTGATTGCCCGCCAGAATCGACATCACCGCCATGCGCACCGCTATGCCGAAGGTTACCTGCGGCAAAATGACCGACTGTTTGCCGTCCGCAACTTCCGAATCGATCTCGACACCGCGATTCATCGGTCCCGGATGCATCACAATGGCATCGCGCCGGGCCAGCGATAATTTTTCCGGAGTGAGTCCGTAATATTTGAAATATTCCTCCGGGCTGGGCAGATTCGCGCCTTTCATACGCTCATTCTGCAAGCGCAGCATCATCAACACGTCGATATCCTTCAACCCCTTCGCCATATCGTGATAAACATGCACCCCCAAGCGCTCCACCATTTTGGGCAGCAGCGTCTTAGGAGCAATCACGCGCACTTCCGGCACACCGAGCGTGGTCAATGCATGAATCTGCGAGCGCGCCACGCGGGAATGCAGAATGTCGCCGATAATGGCGACGCGCAAGTTACGAAAGTCCTGTTTGAAACGGCGGATCGTAAACATATCGAGTAAAGCTTGCGTCGGATGGGCATGACTGCCGTCGCCGGCGTTGATGACATGAATATCCGGTTGCACATGTTTCGCAATCAAATGCGCCGCCCCGCTCTGCGAATGCCGCACGACAAACATGTCGGCATTCATCGCGGAAAGATTGTTGACCGTATCCAGCAGCGTTTCACCTTTGGATTGCGCGGAAACGGCGATATTCAGGTTGAACACATCCGCCGACAGACGCTTGGCGGCGATTTCAAAAGTCGTGCGCGTGCGTGTGCTGGGCTCAAAAAAAAGATTGAATATCGACTTGCCGCGCAGCAGAGGGATTTTCTTGACATCACGCTCCGTGACACCGACAAACGACTCGGCGGTATCCAGGATGTGCAATAAAACGGAAGCGGGCAGTCCTTCGGTCGTCAGCAAATGCTGCAACGCGCCATGTTCATCCAGTTGCGGGTTTCTATTGATCATTCCGGCAGGTTCTTATCGTACAAATGAAAGCTTAACTTCCCATTCTCATCACGTCTTAATTCAAGCATTTTATCCGCTGGCAGCTCCAGGGTTATACCGGTGTATTGCGCGGCGATCGGCAATTCCCTGCCGCCCCGGTCGACCAAAGCCGCCAGACTAATCGAAGCGGGGCGGCCGTAGTCGAACAACTCATTGATCGCCGCGCGAATGGTGCGGCCTGTTTGCAGTACGTCATCCAGCAGCAGAATATGCGCGCCTTCCACGGCAAACGGTATTTCCGACGGCTTAACTTGCGGATGCAAGCCGATTTTATCGAAATCGTCGCGATAAAAAGCGACATCCAAAGTACCGAGCGGCTGTTTGATTCCCAGCTCTTGATGCAGGCGCTCAGCCAGCCACACCCCGCCAGTGTGAATACCGATCAACGAGAAATCCCGATCCGCATCGGCTTGGATTTTTTTAGCAAGACTCTCGAATGCAGCTTCAGCGTCAGGTAGCGGCATGCTGTTCGTCAAAAAATGATTGCAGGATTTGTTGCGCGGCGGCCTGATCCAGTACCGCTTTTTGTTTTCTGCCCGCGACACCGGCTTCGCGCAACGATGTGCTGGCAATTTCACTGGTATAGCGCTCGTCTTTCATGATCACTCTGATATTAAAGCGACCGGACAGCCGCCGCGCGAAACGCTGGCTTAATTGCGTCAATTCATGTGCCGTTCCGTCACTATGCAGCGGCAACCCGACGATCAGCAAAACCGGCTGCCAGGTTTGAATCAATTGCCCGATCAGCGCGAAACGCCGCTCCGTCACTTCGCTATCCACCGTTACCAGAGGATGCGCCACTCTGACGGCCGTATTGCCCACAGCCACACCGATCCGTTTTTTTCCAAAATCGAAAGACAAAACAGCTCCCGCTTGCGGTTGGTCAAAAAACTGGTTTTCCGGCAGCGGTAAATGATTAGGCATGTCCGACTTCGTTGGAAAGATTCGCGTCGTGAATTCCCAGCAGCTGCATGGCGGCCGGGAGCCGTTCTTCCGTGGGCATATCGAATATGATAGCGGTTGAAGCAGGCACGGTCAGCCATGCATTCTGCGCCAGCTCGTGCTCGATCTGCCCCGCAGCCCACCCTGCATACCCCATCGCGATCAAAACCTGATCCGGCCCTTCGGCGTTGGCGATGGCTTTCAAAATATCCAATGAAGTCGTCAATCCCACTTCCCCATTCACGGTTAGCGTGGATTGCCACTTGCCGACCGGTTGATGCAGCACGAACCCGCAATCCAATTGTACCGGCCCGCCAAACAGCACCGGCGTTGACTCCACGAAAGACTCAGCCGGTGGAATACCCAATTGTTTGAAAAGATTGATCATCGTTAAATCGGTAGGCCGGTTGATGACGATACCGAGCGCGCCTTGCTCGTTATGCTCACAAATATACGTCAGCGTCTTGGAAAAGACAGAATCTGCCATGGCCGGCATTGCAATCAAAAAATGATGTGTCAGATTGATACTTTTCATTGCGAATGTCTTTTGATCAATGACTTGTTATTCCGATTTTTCTTGTAAGCGCCAACTTTCAAATCCAATAACGCGCATCACACCCAGTATGCGGTATGAGTCATTACTTTCGATCCAAGTTTCATGGTCAACTTCACCGGCAGCGGCAGTTCCGCGCCACCGTATGACAACGCCATGGTCGCATGACTGGCTTCATCGATTTTCATTTGCGTCACGATAGCGCGGCTTTTCTCGTCGTGATTGGGCAAGCGTTCCAGATGTCCGGCCAGATGCGCACCAACCTGGTGCTCCGTTTCGGCCAGAAAGCCTAGGTTCCACTTGTCCCCCAGCATACCTGCCACGACACCGATGGCGAAAGATCCACCATACCAAAGCGGATTCAGCAAGCTTTTATGCCCGCCCAGTTCAGCGATGCGGCGCTCCGTCCAGGCCAAATGTTCCGTTTCCTCGCGCGCTGCCTGCATCAGCGTTTGCTGCACTGTTTCGTTGCGCGCCGTTAAGCCTTGCCCCTGATACAATGCTTGCGCGCATACTTCGCCGACATGATTGACCCGCATCAGCGCGCACGACAAGCGTTTTTCCGCATCCGTCATCTCGGCTTCCGGCAATTCGCCACCGGGCACCGGCCGCGCTGTCTGCGCCGGTGTCAGTAACGTGCGCAGGGCACTGTCAAACCCAATGATAAGCTTATCGATCGTAATCATTGTTTTTTACTTCGTCCGTGAATAAGAATTGACGCGCCATTATAGGACGATATGCACGCATTTAGGTACACTAAAATTTTGTCCGGTTATAATTTCAATCCCATTTGTCTGGCCAGCAAAGTAACCGGATGCAGCACTTCGACATCAATTCCTTGCTCGTACAATCCATTGGCTATATGCATGGCGCAACCGATATTGGAAGTAACCAGGTGTTGAGCCGCGCTTTCCCTTATCGCGTCTAATTTGTCTTTCAGCAACATATCCGCAATCTTGGGCTGATCGATGAAATAAGTCCCCGCGGCGCCGCAACATTGATCATTGCCTGCCAGAGGCACGGCTTCCACACCGGGTATCCGGGCAATCAATCGATAGGGATATGCTTGATCACGCAACACATTGCGCAAACTGCACGGTTCGTGCACCAAAATTTTTTGCGGTAACGCTGCAATATCGACACTTTCCCATCCTCCGGCTGTCATCAAAAAGCGGCTGATATCCATAATATGCGCTTGTTCACCGGCAACCCCGGATTCAAGTAATTGCACACCACATCCCGATGCGCTGCCGATAACCGTTTTGAACTTAGCAAATGCCGATTGATTCCGCCGCGCCAGGTCATTCGCTTGTTCCAGATCACCGCTATGCTGATGGATAGCACCGCAGCAAACCTGGTCCGATGGAACATGAACCGTGTAACCCAGCCGATTTAACACATAAATGCCGGCATTCAAGGTTGCCACATCGGTTAGGCGCGCCACACAGCCCAAAAACAGAGCAACCTCGCCACGCGCTTCGCCTTGTGCCGGGTAAACCGGCTGCCAAAAATTGCTCACGGTATTTTCTCCTTCCGCAGCGGCCACATAGGGAAACTTTACCAAAGGCAGCTGCACGGCAAATTTGAGCAATCTGCTTTTTCCTACAAGTCTCGATTTTCGCAGCCACTGCAGCGCTTTTCTCTTTTGCATAAAGTAAAACAACCGGCGCAATCGATCGAGACGAATAGGTTGTGCAAGCAACAATCTTTCCAGCACACTTCGCATCGTTGATTTCCGGATAATTGCCGCTGATTCCGGCTGGTTTGCAATTAAAGCGCGCGCTTCATCAATCAGTTGCCCGTAAGCAACTCGATTGGGACAAACCGCCTCACAAGCGCGGCACGTCAAGCACCGGTCCATATGCTGAACAAATCGCGCATTCAATGGAATTCGCCCGTTTGCCGCGCCATTCATTAACGCAATACGTCCGCGCGGCGAGTCGGCTTCCGATTTCAACATGCGATATGTTGGGCAATGCGGCAAACACAATCCGCACGAAACACATTGATTCGACTCTTCAATAATCAAATCCCTGGAACGCTTTGAAAGCAATTTTTTCTCCACTTGAAACCCTTAGAATAGGAGCGATGATGTTTGGTTTTGGCTAATGATTCAAATCCAATTAAAGAGTATTGCGGCAAATGCACGGCTATTTTATCACTTGTCAGGATCGCAACAATTACTGTAAAATTAAATGTTATTCAAATTCAAGCATCACACTTTCAGACTGACAGATTTACAGGAAAAATATGGTTATTATCCGATTAGCAAGAGGGGGAGCAAAAAAGCGCCCGTTTTTTAATATGGTTGTGGCTAATTCGCGTTATGCCCGCGACGGCCGGTTTATTGAGCGCGTCGGTTTTTATAATCCGCGCGCCGCTGAAGGTGAAGAAGCGCTGCGCGTTCAATTGGATCGGGTTGCCTACTGGCAATCCAAAGGCGCTCAGCTATCGTCAACAGCAACCCGGCTGATCAAACAGTTTTCTGCGCATAACACAGCATCTGCAAATAGCTAAAGTCGATACACAAGAGACACCAATGGTGGTAATGGGTCATGTTATCGGCCCGTATGGTGTTTATGGCTGGATAAAAGTTAATCCGTATACAGAATATATTGATGGATTAATGGAATATCCAGTATGGTGGCTAACAAAAGATAACAAAGATTGGCAGATGGTGCATGTAGTTGCTGGCCGCATCAACGGCAGCATACTAAATGCAAAGCTAAAGGAATATAGCGACCGCACGCAAGCACTGAAGCTGCAAGGAATGCAAATAGCAATCCCGCGCGACCAGCTTCCCGATTTATCCGAAAATGGAAAAGATGGTTACTACTGGTCCGATTTGATCGGTACTGAGGTTGTAAATCTAAAAAGCGAAGTATTAGGCAAAGTTGTCGGCCTACTTGAAACCGGTGCAAACGATGTTCTGCGCATACAGCATGCGAATAAGGATAAAGAAGAAATCCTCATTCCATTTGTTGAACAGTTCATTATAAAAGTGGATTTGAAGCTTTCACGGATTACAGTTGATTGGGGCATAGACTATTAAGGTAAAAACCAATGCCTTTTGAATGCGACGTTATCACGCTATTTCCGGAAATGTTTCGCGCCCTGACACAATACGGTATAACAGGCAGAGCGAACAAAAGTAATATTTTTTGTCTCAACACGTGGAATCCACGCGACTTCACCAGTGACAATTATCGCACCGTGGATGACAATCCGTACGGAGGCGGTCCCGGGATGGTCATGATGGCGCAGCCCTTAGAAGATGCCATCATACGAGCAAAAACAAGACAAAATACCGTCGGAATTGAAAAACCAGCGGTTGTTTACTTAACCCCGCAAGGGGAGAAGCTTGACCACAAAATGGTCACACAGCTTAGTAAGCGGCCGGGATTAATTATGCTTTGCGGACGGTACGAAGGGATAGATGAACGTTTAATTGATCGTCAAGTCGATATGGAGATTTCCATCGGCGATTACGTCATCTCTGGCGGTGAGTTAGCTGCAATGGTTCTGATTGATTGCATCATTAGACAGATTCCAGGCGCACTGGGTGATCCGGAATCTGCGAATCAAGATTCATTTGTAGCAGGATTATTGGATTATCCTCATTACACCCGTCCTGAGGTGTATCAAGGAAAACGTGCACCGGAAATATTAATGTCAGGGAACCATGCACATATCCGCCGCTGGCGCTTGCAGCAAGCTTTGGGCAGAACATGGCTAAAACGCCCTGATTTGTTAGCGTCAAAATTTGCACAAGGCATGACCGCAGAAGAAGAAGAACTGTTGGAAGAATTTAAACAATCCTGTAAATTCAGGGAGAAAGAGGGAAAAATATTATGAACTTAATCGAGCAATTAGAAGCAGAAGAAATTAAACGTCTAAATAAACAGATACCTGATTTCGCCCCAGGGGATACAGTTATTGTCAATGTTAATGTCGTTGAAGGCGATCGCAAACGCGTGCAAGCTTACGAAGGTGTCGTAATAGCTAAACGCAACCGTGGATTGAACTCAGCATTCACAGTACGAAAAATTTCCAGCGGAGAAGGCGTGGAACGCACCTTCCAAACCTACTCCCCTTTAATCGCCGACATCGAAATCAAGCGCCGCGGCGCCGTTCGCCGTGCGAAACTTTATTATCTCAGAGATCGTGCAGGCAAATCAGCGCGGATTCGCGAAAAATTACCTGCCCGCGCAAGTGAAAATAAGAGCACAGCATCACCGGAATAAAAAAGCTTGCGGCTATAATTGCAATCAGCCCGGTTACAGCAACGTAACCGGGTCAGTAATCTCAATCAACCGAACAGCGCACAAACACAGTCCATTGGCGCAAAGAATTCGCGGCAGCGCTTTACTTTGCCTTACTTAAGCAGCTCCAGAACATTCTCCGGCGGCCGGCATAACCTGGCTTGATCTCCTCGTACTACGATGGGGCGCTGCATCAAATCAGGGTTATCTATCATCGCTTTAATGATCTCATCCTCGGATGCCGCAACCAAACGGGCGGCAGATGGTTCATCTTTTCTCAGAATATCACGCGCAGACAGATTGAGCTTACCGATCAATTCCCGCAATTTCTCGGCCGTCAAGGGTGCTTCATAATAATTCACAGACTCAAATTCCGCTCCGCTCTCCTGAAGCAAGGATAACGTCGCCCGGCATTTACTGCAGGTGGGCTTCTGATAAATAACGATCTTGTCACTCATTGGATTGGCACCTTTGGCGTTCTCTACACAAAATTATGAGCAACCGATTGATTATTTCACACCACACTCGGCAGAAATAGCTTTATACGCGGATGTTGAACCACTCAAACCGAATGTATCCACCGTTTCCGTTCCGCGTGCCGACGCGCCTTTTACCACTAATGAACTGCCGCGCTTGATCGCATCGGTGATTTTGTTATCGGTCGCCTGATCGGGAGCCCACGCCGAATCATCCTGGGTGAACAACCGGAAATTTTGGTTATTCACGATAACGGTCGCATCACTGCCCGGCTTATAAGGATAGCCTGCTATATAGCTGAAAACATTCTTACTTTTCTCAGCAGGACGGTGCGTAACCAAGGCAAACACATCGCCTCGCTTGGAATAATTCCCTTCCGATTTTTTCGGCTGACTCACCATGTAGCAAACCTTGTTGTTATTTTCCATGAACATGTAGGCAGTCCAGTCGCCATGCTGACCGATCAGCTTTGGTTCGGCAGCGAAAACCGGGTTACACAGTGCGAAAACAACACCAGCCATGATCAATTTTGTACATTTCCGCTTCATTTTAGAAACCTTGAGAAATATTATCGATACGATTTTCAGTGATTGATCGGAATCAAGATACAGCATCTTCAATCCGAATTTCCAACCGTGAGCCAACGATGACTAACAGCCTTCCATTTTGTAAATATAAAAACCGTTCTTGTTGATCTCATCAATGACATTTGCCGGAGCGCTCTGGCTATGGCAGAAACTACATTCCCGGCTGGTAACCACCGCATTGCCTTCACCAATCGAACTCAACCATTGTTTCGCATATTCAACGGCTTTCTGGTCATCTTTCACCGCGGTAAACACGTCAAAATGCATCGTATGCCCGTCTTTTGCTTTGACATAAGTATCGTAAACATGAATTTGCATAATAATTTTCCTTGAAAAAAAATAAGGCACTCAGCACACCGGAACAACATACTGCGCTGCGAACAAAAAGTACCGCAACTATACCAATTTATCCATTAAACCGCCATGTCAAATACATCACCGTCCCGTAGCTTCAAGCACATGCAAAGACTATTTCCTTCTGGCCACGATCAGCCCGTCACGCGTCGGATTAATAAATGCATCGAAATCCGGATCATTGAAAATCAGCCGGTTATGTTCCATGATCGCCCTGGTCGAGCCCTGCTCCACACCCTGAAAATCCTCCAAGGCAACCCGGCCATACCACAACACATTATCCGCGATATAAAGCCCGCCGGGACGTATCCGCTGCTTGGCCATCAACCAGATATCCGGATAATCGCCCTTATCGACATCGTTATAACAGATGTCGAACAATCCTTCGGTTTGCGCAAAAACCTCTTGCGCCAAACCGACATTAAACTCGATGCGCCGCCATAAATCAGCCGCGGTGAGATACTTTTCCGCGCGCTCGCGATTGGCTGCATCGGCATCGCTGCAAATGACACAGCCGTCAGCGCCCGCCGCCTTCGCAAACCAATACGCCGAATACCCATAGCCGCTGCCAAACTCGAATATCCGTTTGGCAGCGATCATTTTCGCCTGCGTTTCAAGAAATACGCCCGCCAGACGATTCACGATGGGAAAGTTCTTCTGCTGCGCAAACGCTTCCATCTCGGTGAGAACCGGATGATCGGTCGGCGCAACCAGTGTACGCATGTACGTCTCGATTGCGGGATCAACCGGAATAAGCCCGCGCGACTTCCGTCCGCCCCGGGATTGCATATCGCTCATCGTTTTCCCTTTACGTTAGTCAATCAAACCTGGTTATTTTGCTTGTAACCGCTCATCGCAAGCGCGGTGATCGCCAACAGCAGCACCGGCATTCTGCTAAAAATCAGAAATGTATCGGTCATTCCGGCCAGGACAATATAAGTTACCAAGCCCGCGCCCAGTATGCCCAAGCCGCTGCGCCTGAATGCCTGATACCACCCCCAATACAGAAACAGCAATGCCAGCATGCCAGGAATACCAACGTGCATGCCGATCTCGATCCAATCGTTATGATAATGCGACGTCTTCTGAAATGCGGGCAAGTCCTTGTAAAGACCGTCCTTGTACGTCTGGATCGCCGCCTCGAAGTAGCGCTCCGGCACACCGGTCCCATAACCTGTCAGCGGCCGCTCGGCAATCGCATGCACACCGACATCCCACATGGCAAGGCGATAACCCAGGCTGGAATTGTAATGACCTTGCTGCAACGACGCGATATCGCTTTTTACCAGCAGCAATCTTTCTTGAAAAACTGGACTACTGTAGGCAAAAACCCCGGCAGCTATCAACAAGGCGATAAAAATACCAACGAATTTCCGGAGGTCGATTTTGAAGCGCAAGTAAACTTGCCATACGATGGCGATCAGCGTCGCCAGCAGCAGCACTCTGCCGGATTGATGAAATTGAATAAAAATTAATGCCAGTGCGGCTGCCCATAACACTCCCCCCATTACTGCCGAACGGCTCACGCAAGCAAGCCCGGCGGCAGCGATCGCACCGGCGCCGAGCATCGCGGAAAAACTCAGATAGGACATGTTCAGCAGTGCAATGCCTTGCTCCCCCGTGACCAGCCACTGGTAAACGCCCAAACCCAGAACCATCAAATAACCCGTGACCAATCCGCCGGTCGCCCATGGCATGCGCGCTTTATTCAACAGCGAATAAAGCGGAATCAGAATCAGCAAAATGAAATACTTCAGCCATTTCGTCCGCCCATTGTCCGGCAGTTCACCCCACGACAATCCGATCAGCAACAACGCGCACAACAGCACAATCGCTTGCACCAAAGGCAGCTTGAGCGTCTGATGCAAGCGGCGCAAACCGCCATCCATCAACCACGCGACGACCAGCAGCGAAAAAGAATAAATATTCAGATCGCCGCGCCAGAATGAAATGCACACAAAAAACAGCGCAAACCGGATGAATAATTCCTGCCATGATGGAAATGTGCGCATAAAATCAATCGATATTTTGAATAGGGTAGCAAAAGCGTGCGCCGGCCCCGGCGGCACGGTTATTCTGAATTTTGTCTGCCGCTGGCATCCTGTTCAAGCGCCGGTCCGGCCGGTATTTTGCGCTGCGGATCCGGCTGAGGTTGCGCAAATTCCGGTTGATCCGCCCGCCACTCGCGCAGCTCCAAATGATGCATGCGCGTCAACAATGCTAATAAAAAACGCAACCCCGCAGACACACCCGGCAGAATCCAGACGGCGGTAATACGTTTGTCTTTCCGTGACCAGCCGCGCGCCATCAAGCACAGGATCTTGCGCAAACCGGCCGGGCCGTTTCGCATTTGCAGACACGGCAACTCCGGTAACGGCGACGGTGTCAGCCAATGCAGCCGCCCGCCTTGCCGCATCACTTGCTCCAGCGATTCAGCCAATTGCGCCGGTAGACCGGACAACGTGCAAGCGCCCGAAACAACCAGCACATTTTGCCGCGCGAGCGGATAACGCGACAAATAAAGCAAACGATTGCGCCGCACCAATTCCCGGTACGATTTTCCGCGCCCGAACGACGCACCGGTTTCGTGGCGGACCGCCGCCTCCGGATGCACCCCCATGCGCCAGCCTTGTTGAATCAGGCGGCGTCCCAGATCGGTATCTTCATAATAGCCGCGGCCAAACTGCGCATCGAAACCTGCCAGCGCTTGAAAAACAACGCGGCGGATCAAAAACGCATAACCTCTGAAGCGGTAGGTCGCGATATACCCGCCCGGCTGGCGCAAGTAGCGATCAGCATTGCCGCGCGGCATTTCCCCTTCGGACGGACTGATCACCGCCAATTTGGGATCGGCAACCAAGGTGTTGCACAACCGCGGCAGAAAATTCGCGCTAACTTCTATATCGGAATTGAGCACCAGCACATACTCGGCATCGGAGCGCGCCACCGCGTCATTGACCGACTTGCCGTAACCCTGATTTTCGGCTGCATGGTAAACACGCAACTGCGGATATGACAAGCTATCGAGCATGGCGCGTGTTTCAACCCCCGATGCATCGTCCTGGATATGAATGGTGCGGATAGATGCGCCAAGATGCGTCACCACTGAGTCAATGCACCGCAGGGTCAGCTCCGGCGCATTGTAGACAGGAATTACGACATCGATGATGGGCGCAACGAGATTACTCATCGGCTAGAAAAAAACACAAATCACGCTCTTCCAAAAATCAAGTAGGCTTCCCCCCAATTCTTCGAAGACCGCTGGGTGACTGTAAGTCCGGCTTGTTGCATCAATGCGATGGCTTTTTCTTGCTCGGTTGCGGTACCGAGCTCGATGATGACCGACTTCAACAATGGGTTTACCAACACCGCTGCCGCGCCTTCGAGGATAGGGATCTCGATGCCATCGACATCGATTTTCATGTAATTCGGGTATGGAAACCCCCAATGCGCGCATAGATCGTCCAACGTCACACCGAACATCCCTTGCACATGCGTCGCCGGTATTTTCATGTTCTCCAGATCTTCGCGCCCGAACTGCGAGCGGTTGCCGCCGGGAATGAATTTGGGAATATACAATTTGGAAAATTCGCTTTTTCCGGAAACCGCGACACAGTAGGACAAAATGTAGTCACTCAGATTGTTCAAGTAGATATTTTTGTTGAGCGCGGCGTAATTAATGCTT
>JAFEEV010000205.1 GCA_018240935.1 Pseudomonadota bacterium | reverse complement strand
TTATCCAACGCCGAGTTTTGGATGCGCTCCACGGCGTTGCCGGATAATACCGCGTGCGTGGAGTAGGCGATGACCGCTTTAGCACCGTGCTCTTTCAACGCTTTTGCCGCTTGGCATAAGGTATTGGCGGTATCCACCATATCGTCGATGATCACGCAAGTGCGGTCTTTGACTTCGCCGATGATGTTCATGACCTTGGCTTCGTTGGGCTTGGGGCGGCGCTTATCGATGATCGCCAGATCGCATTCCAGCCGCTTGGCCAAATGCCGCGCCCGCACTACGCCGCCGACGTCAGGCGATACCACGATGAGATTCTGGTAATTATGTTTCCAGATATCGCCCAGCAAAATCGGCATGCCGTAAATATTGTCAACCGGAATATCAAAGAAACCTTGGATTTGATCCGAGTGCAAATCCATCGTGAGCAGCCGGTCTATGCCGACGGTCGTCAGCATATTGGCGACCACTTTGGCGGTAATCGGCACACGCGCCGAACGCGGTCTTCTATCCTGACGCGCGTAACCGAAATAGGGGATCGCGGCGGTAATGCGGCTCGCCGATGCGCGTTTCAACGCATCCACCATGACCAGTATTTCCATCAGACTGTCATTGGTGGGGGCGCAAGTGGATTGCAATACAAATACATCCTTGCCGCGCACGTTCTCAAGGATTTCCACCATCACTTCACCATCGCTGAAGCGCCCGACAGTCGCGCGTCCCAAATGGATATTGAGATGCTTGACAGCATCTTCCGCCAATTTTGGATTGGCGTTTCCAGTAAAGACCATCAAACTGTCATAAGCCATGTTATTTCTTTGCGCTAACTAGCTGGGATAATGGGAAGAACAGGTTTTTGTTTCATTAAATAAGCTGCTTACGGCGATTGCAGTGTTGCTAAATCTATCCATTTACTCGGGTAAGAATGAACGGTATAGACTCCTAACTGGAGTTGCGGCTGAGCCAAGTACTGGCAGGGGAGGTAGGGATCGAACCTACGAATGCCGGAATCAAAATCCGGTGCCTTACCACTTGGCGACTCCCCTAATTTTCCAAATCTAATGTCTTGTACAGCGGATGGCAATCCAATCCTTTTGCGACAAAACCCGTCATGCCATCCGGAATCCGTTCAAAAGCAGCGCGCGCCGCCTGTTGCGTGGCGAATTCGGCAAATACGCAAGCACCCGAACCGCTCATCGCCGCTATTGTAGTATTTTCCAGCCGCTTTAGCCACTCCAAGCATCTCGCCACTTCCGGATATGCCCGGCAAACGACTAATTCCAAATCATTATGCCCTTGCCAGACAGAAAAGGGCGGTATTGTGATAGGTATCGTGTTGCGTGTCAATTCTTTGCTGGTAAAAATTTCTGCGGTCGAGACTTGAGCCGCAGGGATGAGAACCAAATACCAGGCTGGCGGCAGCTCGATGGCGGCAAGTTTCTCACCGACTCCTTCGGCAAAGGCATTTTGTCCAAAAATGAATACCGGCACATCGGCACCGAGCTGAAGCCCCAATTCCAGCAGTTGTTCGCGGCTTAAATTGACCTGCCACAGTTGATTGAGCGCCAGCAGCGTGGTTGCAGCATCCGAGCTGCCGCCCCCCAACCCCCCGCCCATCGGGATCTGTTTTTGCAAAAAGATATCAACGCCCTGCGCGGTTGCGGTTTTTTGTTGCAGCAGCTTGGCGGCGCGGACGCATAAATCCTTATCTTCCGGTACTCCGGCAATGGGAGTGCATAGTTTAATGACACCGTCAGCGCGTAACTTGAAACCGAGCTGATCGGAAAAATCGATAAACCGGAAAACGGTTTGCAATAAATGATAACCATCCGGTCTGCGGCCTACGACGTGCAAAAAAAGATTCAGCTTGGCCGGTGCGGGAAATGTGAACATGGCAATAAGAATCGAGCGATTATGCTTTAAATGCGAAGACAGTCATTGGACTTTCCAGTCGTCCACAACCAACCGGATTCTGAGTTTCTGATACGTCAGGTCCAGCACCCGGGGAAGAGGCGCAGCGTTTGGCCGCGCCGGGGTGAAATCTTGATAATGAATACGCCAGCCGTCTTGCCGGATCGCGATCACCTGATTCCTGCTATTCAAATCCTGTTGCGATGCATTCGCCGGCGAGTGCTGGCCCTGTATCCAGAATTGCAGGCCATTGAGCGGTAAGCGCCAGCCGAGGATTTCTTGCGTCAGGCTTTCCACATTGTCGGCATAAAACGCCTCCATTTTTGCGGTGATCAAACGCACACCCTCATGATCTTTAGAAATTTCCGCAACCGCCTGGCCCAGCGGGGTAAATAGCAGAATTTCATCGCTGTCCGTCAGATGCTGCCAGCGGAAACTGCCGGAGAAACTTTGATTGTCGTCCTGGATAGCGATTCTACCCAGAATATTGAAATCAGCAGCGGTTGCGTTGTGAGCGCCCGGGACAGGCTCGGTTTGAATGGTGGTGACGGCCGCTTCGGGTTGTGTCTGAACGGGTAGCAACTGACAACCGGAAAATAGCGGAAAAATGCAACTGGCAAAAATCACCAGAATAATCTCCCACGACCGGATTGTGCACCTGTTTCCCGGTAATTCAGTATCAAAGCCGATG
>JAFEEV010000204.1 GCA_018240935.1 Pseudomonadota bacterium | reverse complement strand
GTTTTCACCAAATCTCATCGTCACTGGAGCTCGCGGCCTTTCATCCGACGGCGGATCAGGATTGGGCAGTGTTTCACAAAAGATACTTTCTTATTCACAAGGTCTCAACCTGTATTGTCAGGGTTAAAGCTGAGACTGATCCCGATAGGCTCAAGATCGCCATATGCTTTGACAACTCTCCTTGCTCTTTAGAAGCAGTCAAAACGGTCACTTTGCGGAAATGGCCTCGGCTCGTTTAAACGCCATGAGCGTTAGATTCAGATCGAGGCTACCCTGGGCATTGACTTTTTCCTTTGCCCGAGCCCTCGAGCAACCGGCTATGGAGATATGGAGAGGCGACTTCGTCAATACGGAAGCGGCCCAGAAAGCGCTGAATGAATCATCGAGCGGTGTGCAACCGGGCTGCTCGCGTCGGCGAATACGACCCGCGTATGGAGAGAGGGGGGGTGGATGACAAACGCTTTAAAACTTAAATCAGCGAATTTGAATCAGCCATCAAAAAATGAATGCAAATGATGAACGATATTGAAACCAGAACAGATATTGACCTTCTCATGCGGGTCTTTTACGAACGAGCCCTCTCCGACGAGGTGATCGGTTACATCTTTAATGATGTGGCTAAACTCGATCTCCAAATCCATCTGCCGATCATCGGGGATTTTTGGGAAAGCCTCCTGTTTGGAACGCGGGCATATCAGTCACATGGCCGAAATCCGATGATGGTTCATAAGGCCCTTCATTTGAAGGAACGTTTGACGCCTGAGCATTTTAAGCGCTGGCTAAATATATTTGAATTTTCAGTTGATGAGGAATTCGCGGGCGCGATGGCGGATTTCATAAAAATGAGGGCGAATGCGATCGCTAGCCAATTTCAGCGCTTCTTGAATTAGCATGACGGTATCTTTTTCAAATTACGAAAGAATTCTTTAGAGGCAGGGTCTCTTCAACAATGATAATGGCGTGAACTTTCCCGTCGTTGAATGTTCGAACAACTCACTTATTATATTAGTGTCATCTACGAAGCAAGTTATTATACCGACTGTTCCAAGATCCGTTTCCGGTAAATCGCTCTTCCAATATGGTACGGCCGACGCGGACACCAAATGTCAGGCGCGAGCGAGTCTTCATTTATGATCAACTACGGGGTTGATAATTTTGACGAGCTGTTCGACCAACTAAAGCAAAACTGAGTCGAGATCGATTCCGGCCCGGAATCCCACGAAAACGGAAAATTTGTATGGAAAATGGATCCCGGCGGTAACAAGCTCGAGCTAAGGGAGCCGATGATAATGGACGAGAAAAACAAGGAATAGATCATACTAAGACTCATATTTGTGGCAATCCTTAAATTAGAAAACTTAGCGTAACATGACAGACAGGCACGGAGTTCGCCATCGACGGAACGATCGAGGGCGGTGGCGAAATTACTGACAGCGATTTGATCCAAGGCGCCGGCTTCGAGGCTGTGAAGAGGGATGGGGGGTATAATCGTGTTGGGCGAGTTGTCGTGTAGAACATTTCGACCTGTCGAGCTCACGACCGACCGCAATCGAACATTCTAGGTCTTCCAAGAAACAGAGGTTTTTATGTCACAAGGTTTAAATGACCCCATAGAGCTAACTGAGGTGGTCCACGCCGCGGGTCTGGTTGATATCCAGCCCGGCGGCGTAGTTAGCCGCACTATCGTAAAGAAAAAAACTGGAACCGTAACGGTATTCGCCTTTGATGCGGGGGAAGGGTTAAGTGAACACACAACACCATTTGAGGCGTTGGTCATTAACCTTGAAGGCGAAGCGAAAATCTCGATCGCGGGCGTACCGCACCGCCTTCAAAAGGGGGATCTTCTCAAGCTCACTGCTGGTCTACCGCACGCTGTTAAGGCGATCACACCTTTCAAAATGCTGATTATCATGATCCGGGAATAGGACTTGTGCGCGTGCGGCCGGATCTTCTCGGCGATTGATGCGGCAGGACTGGACTAGCCCGTTCTCCGACTCGATCTAGGTCTCCGATTCCCCAAAGAGACGCTCGACGTGATGAAGGAATTCTACATATGACTTCACGTATCGTCTCCCGTCTTCGGTATTATTTACATCGAATTTCTTATTTGCGACCACCTTTCTAAAGAGCTCTTCGACCTCGGGACGCTCTTTCGCCGGAAAGTTCGTCAACAAATCTTCGACAGCCTCGGTTCCTATCGCCTTGTCTACAGCCGCAATGCTCTGCATTTGGAAACGGCAACAGTGCGGTCGAGCCGATCAACACAATGAAGGATCTCCAGGAGGCGATCCACAAATATTCGAACGTCAAATTTCTTGAGATGTTGCTGCACGGACGCCCCGGAATGATCTATTTCGCGGACAAGGGCACGATGGTCGGGTCCTATTTGGGTACGATGATGCAGGGCACACTGTTCCTTGCGAAAAACGCTCGTGTCCTTTTTGACAGTTGCAACATCGTCGAAGGGGATTACGGTGACAAGTTCATGGCTGACCTGGCAAAGAAGATGCTTATCGGCCGGGGCGGGAGACCGTCCACTTTGAAGCCCCGGCTGCTCCGCTACTTCAGAAGGAAATGGACGCGTTTCTCGAATGGTTTGAGAGTGAGAAAAGTATCGACTCGGTGCTTTTTGCGGGCATAGCCC
>JAFEEV010000203.1 GCA_018240935.1 Pseudomonadota bacterium | reverse complement strand
TTGAGAAAATTAAATAGTTCAGTAGAACTTGCAAATACACCTGAAACACTTGGAATGATTAAGAAGATTTGTTATTTAATTAAAATTGATTAATTATGCATCTAAATACGATAAAACCAGCAAATGGCTCAAAGAAAAATAAATTGAGATTGGGGCGTGGTATTGGGTCAGGATTAGGTAAAACGAGTGGGAGAGGACATAAAGGTCAGAAATCTCGATCTGGAGGCTTTCATAAAGTAGGTTTTGAAGGCGGACAGATGCCTATACAAAGACGTTTGCCAAAAAGAGGTTTTTTAAATTTTGAAAATGGACAGATTTCCTGTAGTTTACGTTTAAGCGATTTAAGAAATATTCCAGAAGCTGAAATTAGTTTGTTGACATTGAAAGAACATAACATAGTTTCTCAGAAGGTTAAGAAAGTTAAAATATTTAAATCTGGTGATTGCAATAAAGTGTTAAGTTTTAAGGATATCGCAATTAGTAGAGGCGTGTTAAATTTGATGCGATCAATTAGTTGAATAACTTCATAAATTCTAAAAGTTAGTATAAAGCATGTCAAACCCTCATGTGGATAAATTTGCAGATCTTAAACGTCGTCTATGGTTTTTATTATTCGCATTGATTGTATATAGAATTGGTGCACATGTTCCTGTGCCTGGAATTGATCCAATTATTTTAAAAGATTTATTTGATTCTCAAGAAAGTAGCGTGTTGGGAATGTTTAATATGTTCTCAGGTGGTGCGCTTTCTAGATTTTCAATTTTTGCTTTAGGCATAATGCCATATATATCTGCATCAATTATTATGCAGCTCGGGACAGTTGCAATTCCTTTTCTTGAGACTCTCAAAAAGGAAGGTGAAAGCGGAAGAAGAAGAATAACTCAATATACTAGATATGGTACTGTTATTTTAGCTTTAGTTCAGAGTTATGGTATTTCAATTGCTTTACAGTCTCAAGAAGGCTTAGTAATAAATCCTAATTTCATGTTTGTAATCACAACAGTTATAACCTTAGTAACTGGAACTATTTTTTTAATGTGGTTAGGAGAACAAATTACAGAAAGGGGCATCGGAAATGGAATATCACTAATAATATTTGCAGGTATAGCTGCTGGATTGCCAAGTGCTATAGGCGGTACTTTAGATCTGGTCAGCACTGGTTCGATGCATTTCTTAATTGCATTAGTAATATTCTGTGCAGCAGCTTTTGTTACAGGAATTGTAGTTTTCGTCGAGAAAGGTCAAAGAAGAATTCTAGTAAATTATGCAAAGAGACAGGTTGGACAAAAGGTTTATGGTGGACAAAGTTCGCATTTACCTCTAAAACTAAATATGCCGGGAGTTATTCCACCGATTTTTGCTTCAAGCATTATTTTATTTCCTGCTACATTAGCTGGATGGTTTGCAAATAATGAATCTGTTACATGGTTAAAAGATATTAGTTCAGCACTTTCACCAGGCCAGCCTATATATGTAATTCTATATGCAGTGATGATAATTTTCTTTTGTTTTTTTTATACGGCGCTTGTATTTAATCCTAAAGAAACAGCTGAGAATCTTAAAAAAAGCGGAGCTTTTATACCTGGTATACGACCAGGTGAGCAAACGACGCGTTATATAGAAAAAATAATGTTACGTTTGACTTTATCAGGATCTATTTATGTTACCTTAGTATGCTTATTGCCTGAATTTTTGATTTTAAAATGGAATGTCCCTTTTTATTTTGGAGGTACATCCTTACTCATCATAGTGATTGTTACTATGGATTTCATGTCCCAAGTTCAATCACATATCATGTCGTCACAATATGATAGCTTACTGAAAAAGACAAATTTTAAAAGCAATAACAGTAGCGCGAAATTACCTGCAAGATAGTTGCATAAGTGAAATATGATGGCAAAAGAAGAAACGATACAGATGCAAGGTGAAGTATTGGAAACATTACCTAATGCCACTTTTAGGGTAAAGCTTGAGAATGGGCATATTGTTTTAGGTCATATTTCAGGAAAAATGCGAATGCATTATATTAGAATATTGCCAGGCGATAAAGTTACCGTTGACTTAACACCTTATGATCTCACAAAAGCAAGAATAACTTTTCGTGCAAAATAGTTTTAGTTGTTTTTTTATTTTAATTAGAAAATTTTAAATTATGAAAGTAAATGCTTCTGTAAAAAAATTTTGCAGAAATTGCAAAATTATTCGGCGTAATCGTATAGTTCGCGTACTATGCATTGATCCAAGGCATAAACAACGACAAGGTTAATGGTATAGCATAATAAAAGAAGATTAACTCAGGAAAACAAATATGGCACGTATAGCAGGCATAAATATACCAAATCATCAACATGTTGGAATTGCTCTTACGGCAATATATGGTATTGGAAGAACTAGTTCTAAAAATATTTGCCGTGCAGTAGGAATTGAAACTGATAAAAAGCTCAAAGAACTTTCAGAAGAACAGATTGATAGCTTGCGCGACTATATTGGAAAAATTACCACTGAAGGTGATCTGCGTCGGGAAATTTCAATGAATATAAAAAGACTCATGGACTTGGGGTGCTACCGAGGAATAAGACATAAGCGTGGACTTCCAGTACGTGGGCAACGAACAAGAACAAACGCAAGAACCAGAAAGGGCCCAAGAAAGGCAGTGCGTGCGCGATAAATACTGATTTACAAATGAAAATACAATTAAGGATTTTATAATGATTAAAGCAGTTTCGCGAGTGCGAAAAAAAATAAAAAAAAATGTTTCTGAAGGCATAGCCCATATTCATGCATCTTTTAATAATACTATAGTGACAATAACAGATAGACAAGGAAATGCATTGTCTTGGGCCACATCCGGTGGTGCCGGCTTTAAAGGTTCGCGAAAAAGCACACCATTTGCAGCTCAAGTTGCGGCTGAGAATGCAAGTAAAATAGCTATTGATTGTGGCGTAAAAAATCTTGAAGTAAGAGTAAAAGGACCAGGACCGGGACGAGATTCCGCCGTTAGAGCTTTGAATGCTGCTGGTTTTAAAATTACAAGTATTTCTGATGTTACACCCGTTCCGCATAATGGATGCCGCCCACCAAAGAAACGTCGTATTTGAGGAGAATAAATTGGCTAGAAATCTTGCACCTAAATGTAAACAATGCCGACGTGAAGGAGAAAAATTATTCTTGAAAGGTGAAAAGTGTTTTACGGATAAATGTGCGATCGAACGAAGAAACTACCCACCTGGACAGCATGGACAAAAGAAAGGTAGATTATCTGATTACGGAAACCAACTCCGTGAAAAACAAAAAGTTAAAAGAATTTATGGCGTGCTTGAGAAACAATTTAGAAATATTTACTATACTTCGGATAAACAAAGAGGAATAACAGGCGATAACTTGCTTCAACGCTTAGAAAGCCGTCTTGATAATGTTACATATCATATGGGTTTTGGTTCATCTCGAAGTGAAGCACGGCAAATTGTTAGACATAATTGTATTTTGGTAAATGGTCGCCGCGTAAATATTCCCTCTTATTTAGTAAAAGCGGGTGATATAGTTGAAGTCGACACAAATGCTAAAAATCATTTACGTATTAGAGCTTCTGTAGAAGCTGCTAATAATAGAAATTTCCCTTCATGGATTGAAGTAAACGTTAAAGAAATGAAGGGTACTTATAAAGCTAAACCTGATCGTACTGAACTGCCTGCTACAATTAATGAATCATTAATCATTGAATTATATTCAAAGTGATTATTTAAATTAGGATAACCTTAGAGTTAAAGGACTTTTTTATGCTCGGTACGGAGCTTCTTACTCCCCGGATTATAGATGTTCAAAATATATCTCCATTGCATGCTAGAGTCATTATGGAACCCTTTGAAAGAGGGTATGGCCATACTTTAGGCAATGCATTAAGAAGAATATTATTATCCTCAATGTTTGGTTTCGCTCCGACAGAAGTTAAAATATCTGGCGTAGTGCACGAGTATTCTGCCTTAGACGGAGTACAAGAAGATCTGGTTGATATTTTATTGAATATTAAAGGTATAGTCTTAAAGCTTCATAATAACGAACAAGCTACTTTGTACCTGAGAAAATCTGGTAAAGGCGTTGTAGCTGCTGGTGATATTGAGACTGGACATGATGTTGAAATTATTAACCCTGAACATATCATAGCTCACATGACTTCTGATAGCTCAATAGAAATTGAGTTAAAAGTTGAAAAGGGAAGAGGATTTGTACCTGCTATTTCCCGAAAGAGCTTAAATATTGAAAAAGATATTGGAACAATTTTTCTTGATGCTTCTTTCAGTCCTATTCGACGTGTAAGTTACACAGTTGAAAGTGCCCGTGTAGAACAGAGAACTGATTTAGATAAATTGATAATTGATTTGGAAACTAATGGTGTAGTGGAGCCAGAGGAGGCGATTCGGTACGCAGCTAGGGTATTAGTGCAGCAATTATCAGTATTTGCTGATTTAGAAAGTACACCTATACCTAAAGAAAAACCACAAGCACCTCAGATTGATCCTATTTTACTTCGACCAGTTGATGATCTTGAATTAACAGTAAGATCTGCGAATTGCTTGAAAGTAGAAAATATATATTATATAGGCGACTTAATTCAACGAACTGAAGCTGAATTGTTACGAACACCAAATTTAGGTAGAAAATCACTTAATGAAATAAAAGAAGTGTTAGCTGCACGTGAACTAACACTTGGAATGAAATTGGATAATTGGCCACCAGCAAATTTAGAAAGCGTATCAAAGGATCAAAATCATGCGTCATAATAATGCATTTAGAAAACTCAATCGAACGAGTAGTCATAGATCAGCGATGTTTCGTAATATGAGCAACTCATTGTTACGACACGAAATTATAACTACTACTTTACCAAAGGCTAAAGAACTCAGAAGATATATTGAACCAGTAATAACCTTAGGGAAAGTTTCGACTTTATTTAACCGACGTGTCGCTTTCAACAAATTACGTGATCGTGAGAATGTGACAAAATTATTCGCAGAATTAGGACCTAGATATCTTAAACGCCCAGGTGGGTATGTAAGAATTCTAAAATATGGTTTTAGAAATGGTGACAATGCACCAATGGCATTAGTTGAACTTGTTGATCGTCCGATTGATAATACAAATTCGGATGTAGAATCGGAATAAATGTAAATCTTCTTTTTTAACCCTTGATTAACTATAATTTTAATTCAGTTAGATTCATATATATTTAAATTTAATTTATAACTTATTGAAGAAATTTAATATTTAATTTAGCATTTTAGTTGCGTTCTTAATGTTTTAACATAAGTTAGAATTCGAGACTTATTAAACGTAATTGTCGATAGCTATAGTGTCTGAGCAGTAATGTTAAAATATTCCTAGCAATTCACTTTTTTATTACTTCTCAACAAATAAAATATATAACGAGCTTACTGAGTAAGATAATTGTTCATAGTTTTATTGAATAAAGATAAAATCCTCCGTCTAACATCAGACAGTTCTTTAACTTTTGATCTCCATATTTTCAATAAAATAGACTCTACAAACAATTTCTTATTGAATAATTTTCAATCTCTTCAGCTAGATAATAATTCAATTCCCGTTGTTGCTGCCGAAATTCAAACTAAAGGCCGAGGTCGAATCGGGCGATCGTGGCACAGTGAACTCGGTAGTGGACTTACATTTTCTTTACTGTGGTTTTTTAAAAAAGGCACGGCCGAATTGGCGGGTCTCAGCTTAACGATTGGCGTAGCGATCATTCGTGTTTTAAGATCTTTCTTCATAAACCAGGTACAGCTTAAATGGCCTAATGACCTTCTGCACAATAACTGCAAATTGTGCGGTATTTTGGTTGAGCTTCGCGGAAAAGCAAATGGCCCTACTCATGCAGTAATTGGTATTGGCGTAAATTTTAATTTGTCATCTTCTCTAAAATCTATTATTCAGCAAGATGTTACAGATTTATATCAAATCACTGGCAAGCACCATGATCGCAATGTGTTTTTATCCGCACTACTCTTAGAATTATGTAACATCCTTTCAGACTTTCAGGCACATGGATTTGCATACTTTAGAGATGAATGGATCAGTTATCATGCCTATCAAGATAAAATCGTAAAATTGACTCTTCCAAACAATACGTCTGTTATTGGCAGAGTGGATGGCATAAATGCCGATGGATCCCTCTGTTTGCTAACTTCTACCGGATATCATTCTTTTAGCGTTGGTGATATTTCGATGCGTTTGATTGATTAGTTTAAATTAATGTCTTCAATTTTCGCGATTGATTCAGGGAATTCTTTTGTAAAGTGGGGATTTTATAAAGATGCCCGTTGGCTTGCACAAGGCAAGATCGACTATAAAAGCATTTCTTGTTTGCGAAATGAATTGAATAAATTCCCAATGCCTGATGTCATTATAATTTCCCATGTTGCACGTAGCGAGACAAGGACCGAGATTCGCAATATGACTTCACACTGGGATTCCCAAATTATATGGCTTCAATCTAGCTTGTCTCTTTGCGGTGTTGTGAATGGCTATTTAAACCCCATGCAGTTAGGAAGTGATCGATGGGCAGCATTAATTGCGGCATGGGGAATTCAGCGTGAAGCTTGCCTAGTGATTAATGTTGGTACTGCTGTAACCATTGATGCACTTTCTGATTCTGGTCAATTTCTTGGCGGTATCATATTACCCGGTGCGCATTTAATGCGGAATAGTTTGCATGCAGAAACTCAGTTGAGTTCAATGAAAGCGGGTGTTTACGAAGATTTTCCTGGTGATACGAATAATGCAATTCAAAGTGGAATTATCCAGTGTCTGGTAGGTGCAATAGAACGAATGCATGATCTTCTATCAAAGAGAATATGTTATACCGTTAAAAACTGTATTATCAGCGGCGGAGGAGCACCTCTTCTACTTCCATTTATTAAGTTTCCAATTGATATGATTGACAATTTAGTATTGGAAGGATTGATTCTGATTGCTAAAGATCATCTACGCAGCCAGAAACTGGCGATTTCGAAAGGCACGTGATGATTCCATTTCAGAATGCAATTTTCTACACATCAATCAATGATATTCGTGACTTGCCAGAGCATTCGGGTATAGAAATAGCTTTTGCTGGAAGATCTAATGCGGGTAAATCAAGTGCGATCAATACACTTGCAAATAAAAATCGCTTGGCTTTTGTCAGTAAAACTCCTGGACGCACACAGCATATTAATTTCTTCCAATTAAAGGAAAATCAGTTTATTGTTGATTTACCTGGATACGGTTACGCTAAAGTTCCCGATAGTGTGCGTCAGCACTGGCAAGGGTTATTGGAGCAATATTTACAAACACGAAAAGCGCTTAAAGGATTGGTGTTGATTATGGACATCCGGCATCCATTAAAAGCGCTTGATATTCAAATGCTGAATTGGTTTGTGCCGACAGGGAAAGCTGTTCATATTTTATTGACTAAAGCTGATAAGTTAAGTAAGCAGAAAGCGCACATGACATTGCAAGCGGTCACTCAATATTTGAATAAATCTTATCCGGGATGTACTGTGCAGTTGTTTTCTAGTTTAGCTGGCAGTGGCGTTGAAAATGCAGCGACTGTCATAAACGAATGGTTAAATTCCGCTCGAATTCTTGAAGAGGGTTGAAAAAAACCCCCGGTTAAAGGGGAGTAAAACCGGGGGGGAATCGCCTTAATATCACTTCTTAAGGCCCTGTCTCAGGGAGGAAAGACAGGGGGACGATCAAGATGTCCTTTGCTAAGAGAGGTTAATGTCTGAATTAGTTCCACTAAGCAATAGATTTTTTTTATCTTATTTTTTATTTCTCTTTTCTTATGTTTTCTTTCAGTCAGTTTCCGCAAAAAAGAATGCGGCGCATGCGTCGTGATCAATTTTCCCGTCGTCTCATGCAAGAATCATATCTTCACGTAGATGATTTGATTTATCCTGTTTTTGTATTGGATGGTAAAAATCGCACTGAGGATGTTCAATCAATGCCGGGTGTTGTCAGGCAAAGCCTGGATCTATTGATGGTACAAGCAGAAGAATGTTTGCAGTTGGGTATTCCGGCACTTGCAATTTTCCCGGTGATTGAAACCGGGCTTAAAAATCTGACCGCAAGCGAAGCTTATAATCCGGATGGATTGGTGCCTAGAGTCGTCAGGCAATTGAAGAAGAATTTTCCCGAGCTGGGGGTCATAACCGATATTGCGCTGGATCCCTATACCAGTCACGGTCAAGATGGTTTGATTGATGAGCGCGGTTACGTCATGAATGATGAGACGGTGAATGTTCTGTGTCAGCAAGCGCTGGTACATGCGCAAGCGGGAGCAGACGTTGTGGCGCCTTCCGACATGATGGATGGCCGTATTGCGTCGATCCGGAACAGTTTGGATAGCCAGCAGTTTATTCATACACGCATACTGGCTTATTCCGCAAAGTATGCTTCCAGTTTTTATGGACCATTCCGTGATGCGGTTGGATCTGCGGCGAATCTTGGCGCTGGGAACAAATATACCTATCAGATGGATCCGGCAAATTCCGATGAGGCCCTATGGGAAGTCGGACTGGATTTGAATGAAGGAGCGGATATGGTGATGATCAAGCCGGGTATGCCTTATCTCGACATTGTGCGTCGCGTGAAGGACCAGTATGGCGCACCGACATTTGTCTATCAGGTAAGTGGTGAATATGCCATGCTTAAAGCGGCTGCAATTAATGGCTGGCTCAATGAAGAGGCCTGCGTATTGGAAGCGCTGCTTTCATTCAAACGCGCTGGGGCCGATGGGATATTGACTTATTATGCTGTAGAAGCTGCCAAGTGGTTAAAAAAGGGATAAAGGTGCGCGGGGCGGCCTGAGGAAATGCTGATTAAGACTATACGAGCAAATCACTTCGTCGCACGGTACTCGCTCTCTGATCTATCTTGTTGATATGTCTTGATTGCTGTGTTCCGTGCACCACGCGCTTCATCTCATTTGCCGGATTAATCAGCGTTGCACTAAGGAAGAAACTCTGTAACGGCTATCAGGGTGGAACCAGGTAAAAAATGCAGCTTGCAAGTAAAATTGCAGGCATGTTGGACCTGTGATTTCAATGGAAGCGTTTAAGAGCTTTCCTAGAATAATTGATCCTGCACTTCTCTGGTGTCTTTTGGCGTCTGTTCAATCGGACTCTCATTTAGCGGCGGAAGTTGTTCGCTAAAGAAGAATTCAGTCATGTCGCCGCCGGATTCCCTGAATCCTGTAGCCGAATTAATTTTTGCGGTAACGACTCCATTCGGCGGTCTGTATTCGGCCATCGGCACGCCTTTCAGGACAGGTCCCATGTAATCCATCCATATCGGTAAGGCGACGCGTCCGCCAGTTTCGTTATTTCCCAGCGATTTCGGTTCGTCATATCCGGTCCAGGCGATGGTCACTAAGTCTTTCTGAAAGCCGCAGAACCACGCATCGACAAAATTACTGGTGGTACCGGTTTTCCCGGCTAAATCGGTGCGTCCCAATTGTCTTGCTTTGACAGCGGTACCGTGATTGATGACATCTTGCATCATGCTGGTCATGATAAATGCGTTGCGCGGATCGATGACACGCTTTGCGCCATTGGTGACGGATACGGGTTGAAATTGTTCGATGATATTGCCTTTCTCATCTTCAATTTTTTTGATGAAATAAGGCGCGACACGAAAACCGCCATTAGCAAAAACAGCATATCCCGCAGCCATTTGCATCGGGGTTACGGAACCCGAGCCAAGCGACATTGGTAAATAGGGCGGATGCCGGCTGGCATCGAAACCGAACCGGGTTATGTAATCTTGCGCGTACTGAATGCCGATCGCTTGCAAGATCCGGATCGAAACCAGATTTTTTGATTTTGTTAGCGCAGTGCGCATGCGCATCGGTCCCTCGAACTTTCCATCGAAATTTTTCGGTTCCCACGATTGACTGCCGGTTTGTGCGGCGCTGAACGAGAGCGGGGCATCGTTAATGATGGTGGCCGGTGTGAAGCCCTTTTCCAAGGCTGCGGAATAAATGAACGGTTTAAAGCTCGAACCCGGTTGCCGCCACGCTTGGGTGACATGGTTGAATTGATTTTTATAAAAATCGAATCCGCCGATTAATGCATGAATAGCGCCATCGTTAGGATCTAGCGATACAAGCCCGGCTTCAATTTCCGGTAATTGGGCAATATGCCAGATATTTTTCTGATTTTTCTGGATACGAATTATGGAACCGGGGATGATGTATTTTTTACCGGGATCTTTTTTATCGGCCAGAAATTTCTGCGCGAATTTTAATCCCTCGCCGGTAATTTCAATAATTTCCCCCCCTTTCTTATAAGCTTGGACGGCATTGGATTTGGCGGTCAATACAATGGCTGCGTAAATATCATCGCTGTCATTGATTTCGTCCAGCGCGTCATCCAGCGTTTTCTCCTGATTGGCGCCGTATTTGGCCAGGTCGACATAACCTTCGGGGCCGCGGTAACCGCGGCGTCTGTCGTATTCGATGACGTTTTTGCGCAACGCTTGATAAGCTGCTTCCTGATCCAATTGGCGCAATGTCGTATAGACTTTGATGCCTTTGTCGTAGGTTTCTTCCTGGTAACGGTCGTAAATTACCTGCCGGACCATTTCGGCAACATACTCAGCGCGCATGGCAAAAGCTGTCGATTGTTTCTTTATGGCGATAGGTTGCTTTTCCAGTTCGCTCAGTTCTTCGCTGGAAATGTAATTCAGTTTATGAAGCCGGCCCAAGACATAAAGCTGCCGGTTTTTGGCCCGCTTGGGATTACTGATGGGGTTGTAGCTTGAAGGTGCTTTGGGCAATCCCGCCAGCATGGCGGCTTCGGCAATATTGATCTCTTGCAGGGATTTTCCGAAATAGGTGTTTGCAGCCGCTGCGAAACCATAACTGCGATGCCCGAGATAGATTTGATTGACGTACAGTTCCAGGATTTTGTCTTTGCTGAGACTGTGTTCAATTTTGAACGCCAGCAGCGCTTCACTGAGTTTCCGGGTGATTGTTTTTTCCCGGGTCAGAAAAAAATTGCGCGCAACCTGCATGGTGATCGTGCTGGCGCCCTGGCGCACACTGCCTGCAGAAAAATTGGAATAGGCCGCGCGCAATACTCCCAGATAGTCAACGCCGCCGTGTTCATAAAAACGGTCGTCTTCCGCCGCAAGAATCGCCTGCTTAAGACGTTCCGGCACTTCGGAAATACTCACGACATTTCTGCGTTCCGCACCGAATTCGCCGATCAGCTGCCCTTCATCGCTATAAATGCGCAACGGTATTTTCGGGCGGTAATCGGTCAGTGTATCGAGCGACGGCAAATTCGAGTAGATAACCAGCCCGGCAAAACCGGCCAGCAGCACACCAATCAAACCCAAAGCGGACAATGTGATAAAAAAATAGTACAACCAGCGAGCAAACATGGATAATTAGGTAATGAAACGGTTAAAATACAAAATTATAGGGGGTATATTTACTGTTTTTCTTTGAATAGGGTTTTCCAGGTTCTGTCAGAATCAACAGCAGTTTTCTCAATCTGCTGAATAAATTTGAATTTATTCGATTTAAGAATAGCTTGTAGATATTAATCCTGAATAGGGTAATTTATAATTCAATGCGCGAGTATCGCTTCTAACTGAACAATGTTCAAGGGAAATTTTGAAATCAATTTAGACTTCCTGAAGTTGAAGTCGCCGTCATTAATCGGTGTGGATATTAGCTCTTCATCGGTAAAGATGGTTGAGTTATCCATGGCCGGCAAAGGCAATAATCCCTACCGCATAGAACGCTATGTCATCGAATCTTTGCCGGCTGATGCCGTGCAGGACGGTGCAATTGCCAATATGGAAGCGGTGACCGAGAGTTTGCAACGCAGCTGGAAGCGTATGGGGACGCGCCAGAAGAATGTGGCCTTGGCGCTACCCGCAACGGATGTAATTACCAAGAAAATTGTAGTGCCGGCCGGACAGCGGGAGGAAGACCTGGTTTTTCAAGTGGAAAATGAGGCCAGTCAATATATTCCCTTCCCGTTGGATGAAGTTGATTTGGATTTTCAAGTTACCCGGACTGCTCCGGATAATCCGGACGAAGTCGAAGTTCTCATTGCAGCTTCGCGCAAAGAAAAAGTGGAGGATCGCGTGGCTGCCGCACTTGCGGCTGGTCTTAAAACGGTCGTGATGGATGTTGAGCCGTACGCGGCACAATCGGCATTTGAATTGACGCTGAATCAACTGCCGGATGGCGGAAAAGACCGGGTGATAGCGCTCGTCGATATTGGCGCGACCGTCATGAAAGTGAATGTGCTGCTGAACGGCGAGTCGTTGTACACGCGCGATCAGCATTTTGGCGGCGATCAGCTGACCCAGGAGATTCATAATCAATTCAATCTATCCCTGGAGGAATCGGAAACCGCCAAACGCGGCGGGAATCTACCGGGAAATTACCAGGCGGAAGTATTGCAACCCTTTTGCGAGACGCTGGCGATTGAAGTCATGCGCGCCATTCAGTTCTTTTACACCTCGACGCAATATACCGAAGTTAATTACATTTTCATCGCCGGTGGATGCGCTGTTATTCCCGGATTGGACGCCATCATCGCGGCGCGCACCCAAGTCAGCACACTCGTGATCAATCCCTTCGCCGGCATGGAGCTATCGAGCCGCATCATTTCGCGCCAATTGAATCAGGATGCGCCGTCTCTTTTAATCGCGTGCGGTCTGGCGCTACGCAGTTTCGATCCGTCATGATCCGCATCAATCTGCTCCCTCATCGCGAACTGAAGCGTAAAGCCAGGCAACAACAGATTGCGATTCTGGCGGGCGCAGTGAGTTTTTTGGGAATCCTGGTTGTGTGGGGCGTTTATACCTTCATTGCGGGCAACATAGAGTATCAGAATGCCCGTAATCAATTTTTGCAGAGCCGCATTGCCGTTTTGGACAGCGAGATTGCTGAAATCCGCAACATAAAGTCGCAAACCCAGGAATTGCTGGCGCGCAAGCATGTTGTCGAAACATTACAGAATAGCCGCTCCGAAGTGGTGCATTTGCTCGATCAACTGGTGCGATTGCTTCCCGACGGTGTGTATTTGCAAAGCGTTAAGCAGAATGATCAGAACATTACCCTTATGGGGTATGCGCAATCCAACGCCTGGATATCGATGCTGATGCGTAATCTGGAATCATCGCCCTGGCTTGAGTCACCGCTGTTAATCGAAATTAAGGCGATGACGGTCAATAACATCCGCCAGAATGAATTTAACATGAGAGTAAAACTGAGACGGACATCGCTCGATGATGCACAGAAACCGCTTTCCAATCTTCCTGGAAAATCGTAAGGCTACGGTATGAATGATCTACTCATGGAATTGCGCCAGCTTGATATCAATCAAGCGGGAAATTGGCCGGCACCGATTAAAATTGGCGCTTTGGTCATTTTGTTCATTGCCATCGTTATTGCCGGCCATTTTCTGGTGTGGCAAGAACAGACCGATATGCTGGAAAAGATCCGCGCGGAAGAAGAAACATTAAAAAATACTTATTTGATTAAAAAAAGAAGCGCGGTCAATTTGCCGGCGCTGCGCGTGCAATTGGAAGAAATCGAACAATCGCTGAGCGCCATGCTGAAGCAGCTTCCTGATAAATCGGAAATGGAAGCGTTGCTGATCGATATCAATCAGGCGGGTCTGGGTAGAGGGTTGCAGTTTGAATTATTCAAGCCGGCCGAAAAGGAAACGATCAATGCATTTTATGCCGAACTTCCGGTTTCCATCCGGGTAACCGGCGGTTACCACGATATTGGCGCTTTTGCCAGCGATGTTGCGCGATTGTCACGGATTGTCACGTTAAATGACATCGCTATCGTTCCCGGTGCGGATGGAAAATTAGTATTCGATGCGATCGCGAAGACATTCCGCTATCTGGATGAAGAAGAATTGGCAAAGCAAGTGAAAGGTAAATAACCATGACCACAAACCGCTGTCTGCCGATGTTGCTTGCAATACTGCCTTTGACGGTGCTGACTGCTTGCAGTCAGAACGGCTTTAACGATCTGGAGGCATTCGTTCAAAGTGCCGGAGAAGGTTTGCAAAGTCAGGTCGACCCTTTGCCTGAAATCAGGCCGCATCAATATTTTACCTATCAGGCTTTTGATCTGCCCAGCCCTTTTGTACCGCGGAAAAATGATCATGTGCAACCGGCCGGCAGCGGAATTCAGCCGGACTTAACGCGGCGCAAGGAAGTGCTGGAGTCCTATCCGCTGGAAAGCCTGTTGATGGTTGGCACGTTGCAGCAGCACGATAAGATTTTTGCTGTGATTAAATCACCGGACGGTACCTTGTATCGTGTGCAAGTCGGTAATTATCTAGGGCAGAATTTCGGGAAAATTAACCATATATCGGAATCGGAAGTTCAACTACGGGAGATTGTGCAAGATGGCGTAAATGAATGGACTGAGAAAACAAGTGCACTTATGCTGAAAAATTAAAATAAAACAACCATAAAGCTACCAATAATGATGAAAAGATATGGTCTCAACATCGTATTAGCAGCACTGTTGATTTGTTTTGCGACTGCGGTTCTTGCACAACAAACGATAACTGCGGAAGCACCGCCCGATAGCAATAGCATCCGTTTCATCGATATCTCCACGTTCCAGAATGGCGAAGTCATCGCCAAGCTTACTTTGGATCGGCCGTTACCGGCACTGCCGCCGGGTGTTGTGCTGGATAATCCGCATCGCATTTATTTTGACCTTTATCGGGTCGCCAACGGCTTGGGCAAAAATGTGCAGGAAGCCGCCGAAGGTGATTTGCGCAGCATCAACATCGTGCAGGTCGGGGATCGCACCCGGCTGGTGTTGAATTTGGCGAGACTGATGCGGCACGATATCAGTGCGCAAGACAATATTCTCTATATCAAACTGGTCAGTGTGCAAGAGAGTCCGGTTGCAACTTCAGAGGTGCGCTTTGCGGAGGAGACTCCGAATCAGCAAATGAATAGTTTGCAGGATATTGATTTCCGGCGCGGCGCGAACGGCGAAGGGCGAATCGAGGTTGATATGACGAAACCCGGCGCCAGCGTCGATGTGCAACTGCAAAACAACGATATTTTCGTTGAATTCGTCGATACCGTGCTACCCGGCAGTCTGAGAAGGCGCTTTGATGTCGTCGACTTTGCAACGCCCGTTCATACCATCGAAACCTCGAAGAAAGGCAATAATGTCCGCATGCATGTCAAAGCGGGCGGACGATGGGAGCATTCCGCGCGGCAATCCGGTACCCGGTTTGTTCTGGAAGTCCGGGCACTGAGCGAAGATGAAGAAGAACAAGCGAAAAAGAAACGCGCCAATGGCGGATACACCGGTGAACGGCTATCGCTCAATTTCCAGGACGTGGAAGTGCGCGCGGTATTGCAAGTCATCGCCGATTTTACCAATCTGAATATCATTGCCAGCGATTCCGTTGCGGGCAATCTTACGCTGCGGCTCAAAGATGTGCCCTGGGATCATGCGCTGGACATCGTGCTGCAAGCGCACGGACTGGATAAGCGCCAGACCGGTAATGTTATTTTTGTCGCGCCGCGCAAGGAAATGGCGGACCGGGAATTGCTCGACGTGGAAGCGAAAATGCAAATTGCCGATATGGAGCCGCTGCGCTCCGAAATTTTTCGCCTGAATCACCGCCGGGTCAATTCGATGTCGTTCGAAAGCATGCTCAGCAAACGCGGCACGATCAATCTGGATGACATCAGCAATACCGTCACGGTTACCGATATTCCGTCCAGATTGGAAGAGATCAGAAAGCGCATTCAAAAACTGGATGTTTTTGAACGGCAAGTCATGATCGAAGCGCGTATTGTGGAAGCGACGGATCAATTCAGCCGGAATCTGGGGGCGCGCTTCGGGATTCAGAACGCAAACAATCTGGGAAGTTATGGACTCGGTATTTCAGGCAACTTGGCTAACTCGAGCACACTCGCGGGTGGAGGATCGGCATCGGGGGGAGATAATCTGAATGTGAATCTGCCCGCAGCGGCAGCGACCGGCTTACTGGGCGGTCCCGCCGCACTGGGCTTGAGTTTGCTGAAGATTAACAATAACCGGCTGATCAATCTTGAATTATCCGCTTTGGAGACCGATCAAAGAGGGCGGATCATCGCGAGTCCGCGCGTGGTTACCGCGCATGGCGTAGAAGCGATTATCGAACAGGGCGACCGGGTGCCGTATCAGCAAGCAACCAGCAGCGGCGCAACCAGTATCCGTTTCATGGATGCCACGTTGCGGTTGAAAGTGAAACCGCTGATTACCTACAATGGCCAGATCGATATGGAATTGAACGTCAATCAGGACAAAATCGGCACGCCGATCAATCAATTCCTGCCGCCGCCGATCAATACCAAGTCGGTGACGACCAAGATTCTCGTCGAGAATGGCGGAACCGTTGTCATTGGCGGTATTTTCGACCGCACTGAGAACGAAGTGGTGAACAAGGTGCCGATGCTGGGCGATATTCCGGTGCTGGGGTATGTTTTCCGCAATACTACGAAAGTGGATAACAAACGCGAATTGCTGATTTTCGTGACGCCGCGCATTTTGAGCGAGAATCTCAATTTGCAGTAGTCACAAGCTATTGCCCCGACGGAAATCCCATTTGCCGCCATGCTTCATAAACCACGACGGCAACGGCGTTCGATAGATTCAAACTGCGGCTGGTTGCCACCATCGGCACCCGGAGACGGTGCGGTTCCGGAAAAGTATCCATGAGGTGAGCGGGCAGGCCGCAGCTCTCCGAGCCAAACAGAAACACATCCCCCGCAGCATACGCCACCTGATCGTAACGCTGTTTTCCTTTCGTCGTGATCGCAAACAGGCGGTGTCCTTGCAGGATCTGATGGCACGCCGCCCAGTTTTCATGCACTTGAATGGAAGTAAATTCGTGGTAATCCAGGCCGGCTCGGATTAGTTGCTTATCCTGCAGCGGAAAGCCGAGCGGCTTGACCAAATGAAGTTGTGTGCCGGTATTGGCGCACAGGCGGATGATGTTGCCCGTATTGGGCGGAATTTCCGGTTGATGCAAAACGATATGAAACATGCGGTGAGTTAAAAAGTATAAGGGCCTAATGGATGGATTCCCGGCAGGGTTCTGGCGATAACCCAGTTGCTGATTTCAGTAGCGCCCCGGCGGCGCAATACTTGCGCCAATTCATTCAGGGTCGCGCCGGTGGTCATGACGTCATCGACGATCGCAACATGTTTGCCGGACACATCTATTTTACAACTAAAAGCCCGGCGGATATTTTTTTGCCGCTCTTTCCACGGTAATCCGGTTTGCGGCAAGGTATGCTTGATGCGGCTGCAACCGTCCGGCAGCAAGGCAATGCCCGTTTGTTTCGCGATCCTGCGGCTGATTTCCATCGCCTGATTGAATCCGCGTTCGCGCAGCCGGATCGGATGCAGCGGCATCGGCACGATGACATCGGGCAGCGATTCCGCTGTTTCCAGCCGGGCAATGAATAGATCGGCAAGAACCGGCGCGATGGCCAGCTGGGTTTGATATTTTAACGCGTGAATCAGCGCATCGGCAGGAAAGGTATAGCGCAGCGCCGCCAGCGTGCGTGTGAATGCCGGCGGTTTCTTCAGGCAGCTGCCGCAGATTTCGTTGGCAGGCACCGGCCACAGGCAAACAGGACAATGGCTGGCGGGCAGTTGCGGCAAATCGCGGTAACAGGCTGGGCAAAAATCCCCGCCGGTAATCGCACCGCAAAGCAGGCAGCTTTTCTGTGTCCGGATAAGCATCGTATTTAATCCATTGTGTAAAAATCGTCGGTGGTAAAATAAGCGGCACTGACACCATTCTTGATCATCGAAGGCTATCGGCAAACAGCGCGATCGCTATAGCATTTAAAGGTAAATGAATATGAACTGGGATTCACCGGCAAACAGCGAAATACAAAACGAACTGAGAAGTAAAACCGGAAAGTTGCACGATGCAGCGGTTTGGAGCGTAGCGGACATTGAAGCGTTGCTAAATGCACCGTTTAACGACCTGCTTTTTCGCGCCCAAACGGTGCACCGCCAATTTCACGATGCCAACGGTGTGCAGTTATCGACGCTGATTTCGGTCAAAACCGGCGGCTGTCCCGAGGATTGCGGTTATTGTCCGCAAGCCGCGCGCTATCACACCGGGGTTGAAAATCAGGATATGTTGTCGCTGGACGAAGTGGTCACCGCGGCGTCTGCGGCAAAGGCCAAAGGCGCGTCGCGGTTTTGCATGGGCGCGGCATGGCGCGGACCGAAACAGCGCGACATCGAAAAAATGACCGAGATGGTGCGCGCGGTCAAATCGCTCGGCATGGAAACCTGCGCCACCCTGGGTCTATTGAAACCAGGTCAGGCGCAGCAGCTCGGCGAAGCCGGTCTGGATTACTACAACCACAATCTCGATACCGCGCCGGAATATTATGAGGAAATCATTACCACGCGGCAGTATCAGGATCGCCTCGATACGCTGCAGGAAGTACGCGATGCCGGTATCAACGTGTGCTGCGGCGGTATCGTTGGTATGGGCGAAACGCGCCGCGCGCGCGCCGGCCTGATCGCGCAATTGGCAAACCTGAATCCTTACCCGGAATCGGTGCCGATCAATCATCTGGTGCAGGTCAAGGGTACGCCGCTGTATGGTACGGAGGAATTGGATCCGCTCGAGTTCGTACGCACCATTGCTGCGGCGCGGATCACCATGCCGAAAGCCATGGTGCGGCTATCCGCAGGCCGTCAGGAAATGTCCGATGCAGTTCAGGCGCTGTGTTTTCTCGCCGGAGCCAATTCGATCTTCTACGGCGACAAGTTGCTGACGACTTCAAATCCGGAAACCGATCGCGACCGGGCGCTGCTGGATAAACTGGGGCTGCGCGCACTGTCGTAAATGTTTTCCGATCTGGCCGGACAACTGCGCATCCGCGAGCAGCAGGGCTTGCGGCGGGTAAGGCAAATCGTCGACAGCCCGCAAGCCAGTCATGTCACGGCCGATGGCCGGAGTTACCTGGCGTTCAGCAGCAATGATTATCTCGGGCTGGCCAATCATCCGGCATTGATTCAAGCGGTATGCGAAGGCATGCAGCGCTACGGGGTGGGCGCCGGCGCATCGCATCTGGTTAATGGACATTCGGCAGCGCATCATCGGTTCGAAGAAGCGGCGGCGGCATTCACCGGTTTTCCGCAAGCGCTGTTGTTTTCTACCGGCTACATGGCGAACACCGGCGTGGTGACCGCGCTGGCCGGGCGCGACGATGCCGTTTTTTCCGACAAGCTCAATCATGCGTCGTTGAACGATGCGGCGCTGTTATCGCGCGCCAAATTCATCCGCTATCCGCACCTCAATCTGGTGGTGCTGGAGAAACGGCTGGCGGCGACCCAGGCGCGGCGCAGGCTGATCATATCCGATGCGGTCTTCAGTATGGAAGGCGATATTGCACCGATTGCGCGACTGATCGCTCTGTGTGAGCGCTACAATGCGCTGCTGCTACTCGACGATGCGCACGGTTTCGGCGTACTCGGGCGGCAAGGGCGCGGCAGCTTGCATGCGGCGGAGGAGCGGGCGGTACATTCGCCGCGTGTGGTGTACATGGCGACGCTCGGCAAGGCGGCCGGGGTGTCCGGCGCATTTGTCGCGGCGCAGCCGGACATCATCGAAACCTTGATCCAGTCGGCGCGCAGCTACATCTATACCACCGCCACACCGCCGGCGTTGTCGCATGCATTGCTGACCAGTTTGCGGCTGATCGAACAGGACGAATGGCGCCGTGAGGCATTGGCGCAGCATATCGTACAACTGAAACAAGGCTTGCAATCGCTACCGTGGAAACTGTTGCCGTCCGATACCCCGATTCAACCGCTGCTGATCGGCGGCAGCGCCGAAGCCGTGCGTATCAGCCAAGGATTGCGCGAGCGCGGCATACTGGTTCCGGCGATTCGTCCGCCGACGGTGCCGCAAGGCGCGGCGCGCTTGCGTATTTCGTTGTCCGCCGCACATCAGCCGCAAGACATCGCGCGGCTGACCGATGCCCTGCACGAACTGGCCGCGCAATCATGACCGCGCTGCATATCGAAGCGTGCGGGCAGGGTCCCGATCTGGTGCTGTTGCACGGCTGGGCGATGCACAGCGGCATCTGGAGCAGCGTGCGCGCTGCGCTGGCGCAACATTTCCGTTTGCATCTGGTTGATCTGCCCGGGCACGGTTTGAGTCCGGCGTGCGAGCCGGGAACGCTCGAACATCTGACCGGGATCGCCGCCGCTATCCTGCCGGAACGCTGTTTGCTCGGCGGCTGGTCGCTGGGCGGGCAGGTGGCGATGCAACTGGCATTGCAGCAGCCGCAGCAGGTCGAAAAGCTGATACTGATCTCGACCACGCCATGCTTTGCCTGGCAAGACGATTGGACCTTCGGCATGGATCGCAAGCTGCTGCAAATGTTTTTAGAGAACCTGAAACTGAATTATGCCAGCACGATCAATCGCTTTCTGACGCTGCAAATGAGCGGCGATCGCGATGCGAGCAAAATTCTGCCGCAACTGCGCAAAAGTTTTTTTCAACGCGCCGAACCGGATCCCATGGCGCTGGAAAAAGGCTTGCGAATTTTGCAGCACAGCGATTTGCGTGGCCACATCGGCGCTATCCGCCAACC
Source organism: Pseudomonadota bacterium (assembly GCA_018240935.1). Lineage (GTDB taxonomy): Bacteria > Pseudomonadota > Gammaproteobacteria > Burkholderiales > Nitrosomonadaceae > Nitrosomonas. The sequence goes on along the minus strand of JAFEEV010000203.1, from coordinate 1,529 downwards.
GGTGCTGATCATGCACGGCGCTAATGATGTCATCACGCATCCGGCGGCGGCCGACTGGATGCACCGGCAGTTACCGCAATCGCAGTATGTGAAGTTCGAACACTGCGGCCATGCGCCGTTTTTATCCTACCCCGAACAATTTGTAGCGCATCTCAATGAATTCCGAACAAACGCTTGATAAGAAACAACTGCGCGCCTCGTTTGAGCGTGCCGCAAACAGCTACGACCAGGCGGCGGTGCTGCAACGCGAGATCAGCAACCGCATGCTGGCGCGCCTGGAATACATCAAATACCAGCCGGATGTCATTCTCGATGCCGGCAGCGGAACCGGTTACGGCACGCAGCAATTGGCCAAGCGTTACCCGCAAGGCCGCATGATTGCGTTCGATATCGCCTGGGCGATGCTCATGCACGCGCGTCCCAACACCGCCTGGTGGCAGCGCTTGCTGCCGTTGCAGCAGCGCAGCGATTACGTGTGCGGCGATATCGAACAGCTGCCGTTCAAGAACGAAAGTGTCGGGCTGATCTGGTCGAATCTGGCGCTGCAATGGTGCAATGACCTGGATCGCACCTTTGCCGAAATGCATCGCATCTTGCGCGCCGACGGGCTGCTGATGTTCAGCACCTTCGGCCCGGATACGCTGAAGGAACTGCGCCAGGCGTTCGCGCGCGTCGATGGCTACCAGCACGTCAACCGCTTCGCCGATATGCACGACATCGGCGATTTGCTGCTGAATAACCGTTTTTCCACGCCGGTGATGGATATGGAATACATCACCCTGACCTACGACGACGTGATCGGCGTGATGCGTGACCTCAAAGCCATCGGCGCGCACAACGTGATCCACGGGCGGCGCCAGGGATTGATGGGTAAGAACAAATGGCGGCAAGCGCTCGATGCCTACGAAACCCTGCGCCGCGACGGCAAGCTGCCAGCCACGTTTGAAGTGGTGTACGGCCATGCCTGGAAACCGTTCGATCCGCGCTCGATCCTGACGCCGGAAACGCGGCGGCAATTGGGATTGCCGCCTTGATATGGGGCAAGGCTATTTCGTTACCGGCACAGATACCGGTGTAGGCAAAACCACCATCAGTTGCGCGCTACTGCGCGCGTTTGCCGCACAGGGCAAAAGAGCCATTGGCATGAAACCGGTGGTGGCGGGTAGTGAAGGCGGCCGCTGGCACGATGTCGAACAACTGATCGCCGCCAGCAACATCAGCGCTGCCCGCGCACACGTCAATCCTTACGCCTTCGATCCGCCGGTCTCACCGCATATCGCCGCGCAACAAGCCGGTGTCGATATCGATCTCGCCGTTATTCAACATGCCTATCAAGCGCTCAGCAACCAAGCGGATGTTGTCATCGTCGAAGGCGCGGGCGGTTTCTTGGTGCCGCTCAACGCGCAACAAACCGGCACGGATCTGGCGCGCGCATTAAATCTTCCGGTGATTTTGGTGGTTGGCATGCGCCTCGGTTGTTTAAACCACGCCTTGCTGACCGCGCAAGCGATCCGTGCTGACGGTTTGCC
>JAFEEV010000202.1 GCA_018240935.1 Pseudomonadota bacterium | reverse complement strand
GGTAATAGTGCCAGTCAGTTTTCTCAATCTCTGGTACGTCCCGGCGTAGGTTATGCGATTACCGACAAACTGATAGCGTGGATAGGTTATGCGTGGGCACCGACTGCTGAACCATTAGCCTTGAAGCAAGGACACCCATTTAATGAGCACCGTCTCTGGGAGCAAATCACTTGGGCGGATAATTTCTCGTTTGGCCGCTTGGCATTGCGCAGCCGTTTCGAGCAGCGCTTCTTTGACCATCATGCGCCGATTCCTGGTTCAAATGATGTGGCTCATCGGTTTCGCCAAATGGTCAAATGGAATATACCATTAAATCAAATTGATCCGAATTTGAGCTTTGTCGTTCAAGATGAATTGTTTATTGCCATGACTACCGTTGCTAATCCTGGTTTTATTTCCCACGGATTCGATCAAAACCGAGGATTTGTTGGACTGGCTTATAAATTCAATCAAATGGCTACGCTTGAAGCGGGTTATATGAATCAATATATCAACAGACCGAATAGTGCTCGTCCAGATCAAATGATGCACAATGCGGTGGTTAATTTGTTCCTGAATTTCTAAGACACCATCATGTAGCGGTGGGCTTTAAGTCCATTGTGTGATGTTTCTTTCTGATAGCCGGTTAAATTTTCTGTAGCTTACGAAAATTAACCGGCTGAATTTTTCCCATGATCGACTGATTGCATTGCGCGGATAGTGAAAATCCCGCACCTTTACTTCCAGTTTTCTTCATCAGTTTTTGCCGGTTTAAGAAACAGTAAAACTTTTCTTCGCATTCCATTACTATACTGCTCCTTTCCGAATACTCACAAAGTAACACATGCACGATTTTAAGCCAGGCCAGCGCTGGATTTGCGATGTCGACTTACAGCTGGGATTGGGCACGGTGCAAACCGTCGAACACCGCATTGTCACCCTGCGGTTCGATGCAACCGGTGAAACCCGCGCATATGCGAAACATTCCGCGCCGCTGACCCGGATCATCTTCAAGCCGGGCGATACCGTCAGCGGTCAGGATGGCGCTGCCGTCAAAGTCACCGGCGTGACCGAACGCAATGGATTGATCGTCTACAGCGCTGTGCGTGAAGACGGCGGCAAGATAGAACTGGCGGAAGACCAGCTGGCGCCGCATGTGCAATTGAACCGTCCGTCCGAACGTCTGTTCACCGGCCAATTCGATCAGGACAAATGGTTCCGCATCCGCTACCAGACGCTGCTGATGCGCAACCGGCTGGCGCAAGCGCCGCTGTACGGTCTAGTGGGCACACGCACCAGCCTGATACCGCACCAGTTGTATATCGCGCACGAGGTCGGCCGCCGCTTTGCGCCGCGCGTGCTGCTGGCCGATGAAGTCGGCTTGGGCAAAACCATCGAAGCCGGTTTGATTCTGCATCAGCAATTGCTGACCGAGCGCGCCAGACGCGTGCTCATCGTGGTGCCGGAAACCCTGGTGCATCAATGGCTGGTGGAAATGCTGCGGCGTTTCAATTTGCAATTCAGCATCTTTGACGAAGAACGCTGCCTGTCGCTGGAAGAAAGCGACGAAGACGAGGACGAAGACGAACAAGACAGCCGCGGCAGAAAAAACGAAAATGGCGAAAACCCGTTCCATAGCGAACAGCTGGTGCTGTGCAGCCTGCATTTTCTGCGCCAGCACCCAAAACGGTTCAAGCAGGCGCTGGAAGGCCGCTGGGATTTGCTGGTGGTCGACGAAGCGCACCATCTGCATTGGTCGCCGCAAGCCGCAAGTCCGCAATACGCCATGATCGAACAACTGGCGATGCGTACCCGCGGCGTGCTGCTGTTGACCGCAACCCCTGAGCAACTGGGCAAAGCCAGCCACTACGCCCGCCTGCGCCTGCTCGATCCGCACCGCTTCGGCAGCTTTTCCGGATTTGTCGCCGAAGAACAATCGTACGAGCCGATTGCCAAAGCCGTGGAAGCATTGCTCGAAGGGCAGGCATTGAACGACGATATTTGCCAATTGATCACTGCAACGCTCGATGCGCATCAAGCGCAAGCTCTAATTGCGCAACTGCAAGATTCTTCGGCGGATCAAGCGCAACTCGAACAGGCCCGCAACAAACTGGCGGAATCGCTGCTCGACCGGCACGGCACCGGGCGCATTCTGTTCCGCAACACGCGCGCGGCGGTCAAAGGATTTCCCGGGCGCAAGCTGGCCGCCAATCCGCTGCCGCTACCGGCGGAATACCAACTCTGTCTGGCGACGTTTGAAACCACGGCTTTATCCAAACCGCAATTGTTGCTATGCCCGGAATTGATCTATCAAGTGCGATGCGAAGACGAGCAACCGTACTGGACCGAAATCGACCCGCGCGTGCAGTGGCTGATCGCCACGCTCAAGCGGGTGAAACCGGAAAAAGTGCTGGTCATCGCCGCCAACGCGCAAACCGCACGCGATTTGGCGCAAGCGCTGAAAGAAAAAACCGGCCAGTTCATCCCGGTATTTCACGAGAGCATGAGTTTGGTCGAACGCGACCGCGCCGCGGCTTTCTTTGCCGACCGCGAAACCGGCGGCCAGGTGCTGATCTGCTCGGAAATCGGCAGCGAAGGCCGCAACTTCCAGTTTGCGCACCATCTGGTGCTGTTCGATCTGCCGCTCAATCCCGATCTGCTCGAGCAGCGCATCGGCCGTCTCGATCGCATCGGTCAGACCGACACCATCCAGATTCATGTGCCCTACCTGGAAAACAGCGCGCTGGCGGTGATGTTCCATTGGTACCACGAAGGCCTGAACGCGTTCGAGAAAACCTGCCCGGCGGGGCAAACGGTGTTTGTCAAAGTGGAAGAACAGCTCATTGCCGCGATGCATCAGCGCCAGACTCAAACCGAAACATTGCGCGAGTTGATCGGCGTGACGCAGACGGCGCACCGGGAATTGAATGAAGCACTCGACCGCGGGCGCGACAAGCTGCTCGAATACAACTCGTTCCGGCCGCACATCGCCAACCGGCTGACCGGCCAAGCGCAAGCGCAGGATGACGATGCGCTGCTGCCGCAATACATGGACACGGTGTTCGATTGCTGCGGCGTGCACATCGAAGAACACCGCGCCGGCAGCTACCTGATCGAACCGAGCGAACACATGAGCATGCCGTTTCCCGGCCTGGACGACGAAGGCTCGGTCATCACCTATGCGCGCGATGTCGCGCTGGGCAATGAGGACATGCACTTTCTGACCTGGGAACACCCGATGGTCACGCACGCGATGGAACGGATTCTGAGCCACGAAAACGGTAACGCCGTGGTGGCGATGATGAAACACAAACGCGTGCAGCCCGGCACCTTGCTGCTGGAAGCCCTGTTCGTGCTCGAAGCCGGCGGACACAGCGTGCAGCAAAGCAACCGCTACCTGCCGCCCGCCCTGATCCGCATCCTGCTCGACGAACATGGCAGCGGCGATTATCCGCACCTCGACCACGACTCGGTCAACCAGCACCTGCAACCGGTCGCGACCGGCATCGCCAAGCAAGTGATTCAACTGAAAGAAGACGTCATCCGCGAACTGCTCACGGTCAGCGAACAACAAGCCAGCGCGCAAGCGCCGCAACTCATCGCCGCCGCCGAAACGCGCATCCGGCAAACCTTCGTTCCCGAAATCGAACGCCTCAAAGCGTTGCGGCAAGTCAACCCGAATGTGCGCGACGAAGAAATCCAATTCTTCGAACAGCAATTGCAGCAACTGACCGGCGCACTGCAATCCAGCCGTTTGCGGCTCGATGCGGTGCGGGTGATTGTGGCGACTTAAGTTTAGGGAAACGCCGATTAATTCGGCGAACGAGATGAAGCGCTAGGGAGGCTCTGAAAAAGGTAGCGAGCGACGGTCAGGCAAGGCGAAATCAGATGAAAAAGCGCAGTTTACAAGATGTAAATGAGCATTTTGAGTCTGATTTCAACACAGCATGATCGAGCGC
>JAFEEV010000201.1 GCA_018240935.1 Pseudomonadota bacterium | reverse complement strand
GACCGCCCTGTGGATTACATTGGAGAGCATCATAAGTTCGAAGTAAAGAGATATGTTGGATAGCGAAACCTCCGTTAGTTTCAAGGTATGCATAAAAGCTTCGCTCAAAATATTCGACATCTTCACGTGTTTTGATAGGAAATGGTTCTAACTTAACCTCAATCATTGTTGTAAATATCAATCCTAAGTTTATTATTACACTTCATATGAGTTGCTTTTGAAACCCCACCGTCTGCGACAACAACACCTGCTGATCATGTGTCAATCCCAGTGCTTCAGCAATCGCCGCGCGGTCGATCCAGGCACGTAAAACAGTAGCCAGGTCATTGCTAGCGGCAAACAGGTAAACATTTTGTGCGATGGCACCTGCCGCCACCGAGGCATACGATTCGCGCTGACTGAACGGCACCCGGCTCAAGCGCGTGTAATCGGCAACATACACCAAATCCAGCGGCGCTTCGTCGACGAAATCCTGATAACCCGTAATCCGCCGCACATCGCTGGCCGCAACCAGCGTTAGCGCATGGGTGATCGCATCGTAGCGATAGGCTCCTGAAGGCAGCGCCACAAAAATATCGATTTCCTGCGCATTGAGCGCAGAAGGCGCGGTGCGCCCGCCATCTTCCCGGTTGATGCCGTACGCCGCCCACAATAGATTGGAGAGTAACGGCAATGGCAGCGGCTCGGACGCAAATTCGCGCGCCGAATGGCGCTTGGCAAGCGCTTCCATGAGTGGCAGGCCGCCGTGTTTACCGGGCGGCGGCAAGGAAATCGCGACTGCTGCATCGCCGGTAACCGGTTTTGGCCGCAATTGACCCATCATGCCGAGTACGAATTTACTGAGGGTATGCATGCGTTATCTCCTCTCTCTACGCTGTCGCCATGAGCATACGCGTTTTCAGCGGCGGTTAAAACCGGGCCGGTCATTCATGCCATTGACGCTGACAATAAAAAACGCAGCAAGCACAGCGCGTATCCACTGCATCACCCATTGAACCATCGCCGTAACCTGCCTTGCGTTCACATAGTCACGCGCGGCTGTGGTTTTTATCACAGACTAAACGGGCAAAAAAACATATCGTTTGCACCTGCTTCGATTTTTCCGGTTTTTTGCAAAACCGGCCGAGTAACGCAGTAACCCACCCTGATTGAGGAGATCTATGATGAAAGTAAAAATATTGGCAGCAACGATTTTGAGCTTAGCCCTGACGATGGTTATCACGCATGCGCATGCCTCGCACGCGGACGGCACCAACACTTCCGAGCTGGTGCACAAAGCCGACCTGATTTTTGAAGGCAAAGTGGTCAACGTCGAGTACCGCACCTCGGATATTCTCAAAGCGGACGATGTGGCCATGCCGCATACCTATGTCACTTACGAGATCACCCGAAACTTCAAAGGCCGCTCCAGCGAAGATAAATTGATCACGCTGCGCTTCCGCGGCGGGCCTGACGATGCCGGCAATACCCTGATTATTCCGGGCGTACCGTTGTTTCAAGCGGGTGATCAGGACATCGTGTTTGTGCGCGGCAACGGCGTGGAAATCTCTCCGGTGGTCGGCGGAAATTTCGGCCGTTTCCGTATGAGCAAAGATGCGGTGCATTCCGACACGTGGCAAGAAATCTGGTTGTTGAGCAACGGTCAGCTCGATCAAGGCAAATTCAATGAAGAAAAGAAAAGCGTGACCCACCGCATCGGCGTCCACGAGTTTACCTTTGAAACCGAGAACAAAGCGGAATGGATTCCGCCAGCCGATGCGAAGAAGCTGACACCGGCGCAATTCCGTAAATTTCTCGGCGATAGCATCAATCAACACTATACCCCGCAAGCGCTTAGCACGCTCAGAGCAGCCAAAAGCGTTCCCATTCATGAGCAATTTTCTGTCGGCAAAGCAAAACCGCTGGCCGCGCCAGTTGTAGCACCGGTTTCCCACAAGCTGGATCCGGAAGCGATTCGTCCGGAAGAAATGGCGATCCGCAAGCACTAAAACACACTGCCACACTGAATCTGAACACTGCATTCACAGCATGAACCAACGATTAGGAGACTTACAATGAACGCATCGCGATTTAACCAATTACTTGCCGCGCTGTTCCTGGCCACCATGGCGCAACAGGCATCCGCTTACACCACGATCAAATGCGGCGGCAGTTCAACCAAATGGAGCGGCAACAATTACACCGTGCGCGCATCATCCGTCGGCTTTCCCGTAGGCCCCTGGCGGGACGCCTTATCCTCCGTGGTTTCGCACTGGAACGGCAACCCCAGCAATTTAAGCTTCGGTGTGGTCTGGGATGAGCCCGGCGTTGCCGCCAACAACAATGAAAACGAAGCCTGGTGGGAAGCCAATAACGGCGCGAACATCGGCACTTATCCGGCGGTCACTTATGTTTGGTTCAAGGGCGATTGCACATTGAAAGAAGCGGATGTCATATTCAATAACAGCGTGGCCTTTCACTACACCACCAGCAAAACCAGTCTGTGGCCTTACGGCGGCGCGAGCCGGCCATTCCAAACGACCGCCATGCACGAGTTCGGCCATGCTGCCGGTTTGGCGCATACCGCCAATACCTATAACATCATGGGATCCGACTGGACGCATATCCACGCCAACGGCGCAACCGCCACCGCGTACAGCGGCGAGGATGCCAACAATGGATTGGTAGCCGTGTACGGCTTATGGACGGGCGGCCCGGAAGACCTCGGCGTGGTGCATTGGAAACATACCGGCAGCAGCGGCGAATACAGCACACATGGCCGCACCCGCATCCTCGATACGTCGAATATCGAACTGGCAAAGGTGGCTGGCACAACGGAGCCTGTGTATCGCGTCAACAAGGGGCAAACCATCAAGCTCGAGCTGACTTATGAGAATCTCGGCAAAACCAGCCCGCTGAGCGCCAAGGTGGGCTATTACTTGTCGAGCAATGACACCATCAGTGTGGCCGACCGCTTTCTGGGCGAAGGCGCAGTCACCTTATACCGCGGCTTTCCGGATACCACCTTCAATACCTTCCTGGTCATTCCAACCGATCTGGTCAGCGGCCAAACCTATTGGGTCGGCGCCATCATCGATTACAACAATGCGTATAGCGAACGCAGCGAAGCCAATAACGCCACTTATATTGGCATTCGTGTGAATTAATTCACAACGCATTCAGCCGCACCGGCTAGAAAGCTTCTTTGCTCACCGGTCATCACGTGAGTGAAGAAGCTTTCAGGGCAAAAATCATAACAAACGCTGATCCCGCTGCCGGATTTGCATGCGCAAACCAAGTCAAATGCAGCTTCCGCTATCGATATCCATCCGTTTGAAATAAATAAGGAAATTACTTATATGTACGATATTTATCTTAAACTATAATGACATTTCCAATTTAGCGTTTAGGAGAAAAATAATGAATAAATTGCATGCTCTAATTTTATCGGCCAGTAAAAAATTCCAATCGGCAGCAGTGCTGGTTGCGGCTTTGTCATCTCTCGGATGGGTAGCACCGGCCACCGCCGCCGCGGTCATTTATGATAACGGCGGGCCGGACGGAAGCAGAGGCTGGTGGAGCGATTTTGATGGTTCAAATCAGCAGATGGCGGATAACTTTGTTCTAGGAGCCGGGAGCAATACCATCACAGGCGTGAACTGGAGCGGTTCATATTACTCGACCAATTCACCGGCAACCACGGATAACTTCCTGATCAGAATATTTGGTGATTTAGGCGGCGTTCCGGACACTAATCCAATCTATTCTTTCAGTGTCGGCAATGCCGTTAATCGCGTAGATAGCGGTATCGATGACGCGACCTGGAGTATCGACATCTACAATTATTCAGCTGCCATACCGTCAACTACGCTGGTTGCTGGAACAACGTACTGGTTATCGGTTGTCAACGACACCAGCGGTTACACGGATGATTGGCTGTGGGAAAATTCGAATCCCGTAGGCGGCAGCGCTTTTCGTCTGGGTGATGGCAATAGCTGGAGTGCTCACAGCACGGAATTGGCGTTTCAAATAACAGCCGTTCCCGAACCCGAAACGTACGCCATGCTGCTGGCAGGTCTTGGGTTATTAGGTTTTGCCGTACGGCGCAGAAAATTGAACGTTTAAGTTCACTATCGGTAATTTAAAAAGCCTAGGCAATGGATTTCTTGCCTAGGCTTTTGATAACAATCTCTCAGACTTTTACTGCAAGAATTCCTAACGTTGTTCGCAATTTACCATTAAATTGCCTTCATCCTCAAATCGCGATGTCCAGCTTGACGCCATATCGGATTTTTTCGCCATCCGCGTCAACACTCTGCGTAATCATCGCATTGCATATTGTGACTTGCCCGGACAATCCCTTTTCTTCAAGTTGATCGAGAAAGCTGCGCGCGGGTTGATGGTCGAAATAACCGATGGTGCGGCCATTGATGCAGACGCGAACCATATCGCTGTCGTAGGGGTTGCTGTCGTCCGGCAGCAGGTGGGCTTTCAGGATGCGCGATTGGGCGGTTGCTGTGTTTTCAAAATCGATGCCGTTTTCCTGCACCAATTGTTCGATCGTCTTCTGATACGGTGCTGTTGAAATGGTGCAGGCGAATTGGCCGTGTTCCGGCCAGACATAAGTGCCCTGCGCCGCTTTGGCGCTTTTCCGCGCGTCTTTTTCCGGCGCTCCCGAAGCGGCGATTTTATCCCGGTTGAAATAGAGAATGAGCGCGGAAATCAGCGTGACCGGCAGGATGAGCGATACACCGGCGCCGGCGCCGGTGATCAATCCCAAGAACACCGATAGTCCCAGGATCGAGGCAATGCTGATTCCCCGCTTCTGCTCGCCTGGATTACCTGAGAAATCAGGTTCCCGGTTCATCGCGTTATTGCTGCAACGCCTGTTCGATCGCCGACACCACCGCCGGATCGGAAGGCTTGGTGTGTGGCGTGAAGTGCGTAATCAGCTTGCCGTCGCGGCCGATCAGATATTTCTGAAAATTCCACGTCGGATAGGTGCCCGACAGTTCCGCCAGCCGCACATAAAACGGATGCGCATCACCTTTCTTCACTGTCGTTTTCTCGAACATCGGGAATTTGACATCGTAAGTCAGGCGGCAGAAATCCTGGATTTGCTCTTCGCTTCCCGGTTCCTGTCCCATGAAGTCGTTGGACGGGAAACCCAATACCACAAGCCCTTTGGATTCGTATTTTTCGTATAACTGCTCCAGGCTTTCGTATTGCGGCGTATAACCGCACTTGCTGGCGGTGTTGACGACCAGCAGCACCTTGCCGGAATAGGCTTCGCATAAATTCACCGACTCGGTTCCGGCCAGTTTGCGGAAATTCTGATTGAGCAGTTCGCTGTTGCAAGCGGCAAAAACGGGATCAAGTAAAAAAGTGGTCAATAAAACGAGCAACATGCGCATGGATAATCTCCTTTTTAGGGGTGTATCTGGAAAATAAGGCGTTTCATTCTATCGTACTTCATTCATCAAAAATTGATTTGCGTGCGGAAAGAAAGCGCCGAAAACTGATCGGTGCGGTGCGGCGCGCCCGGACCGGTATTACCGTGCTGCGCTTCGGTCAGGTAATAGTTCAGCATCAAGCGCATGTTCGGATTGAGATACCAATTCACACCCAGCGTAATCACCTGCACCTGGCATTTTGACGCGCCAGTGCGGCAAGGGTTCGCACCGGCGCTTTGGTTCAAGTTTTCCGCCACATCGTAGCGTCCGGTTAATTCCAATGCCCCCCACTTGCTCAGCGGCTGAGGCTTGCCGAAAGCGCCGCGGTCTTTTTTATAGACTGCTGTTTCTCCAGTCAAAAACCAGCTCGCCTGCGCATAAAAAGCCTGGATAGTGGAATTGCGGCTGCGGCCGTTGACTTGGTGGGTGTTATCGAGTCCCGCAATGGCATATTCCCCTTGCAGCGTCAGCGGGCCGATGGCGTACGCGGCTTCCGCAGCAAAGGTCGATTGACTGTTGTGATTGGGTGATCCGGGACTGGCGCCGGCAACACCCAGCGATTGGCTGATACCGAGACGGCCGCCATACACATCGACAGCCCTGGCGGCGAGCGAATCTTTGTTGGCGGTATCGCGGCTGGCGGATAAGCCGAGATGCAGAATATGCCCCGGCTTGTCGACCGGCAACCACACAACGCGCCCGCCATAAGTGATGCCCTCCAGCGGCAAACCGAAATGCGCCAGACTCATTATATGAATGCCGAAACCGAGATTGCCGCGCACCATTCCGCGGTAACCGATGCCGGTCAAAAACTGCCGCCCGCTGTAGATCCCGGTGGATGACGTGGATGGCCGCTCCATCATGGTAATTTCGTTGGAACTGGTGATCTCTTCCAATCCCCGGTACGGTTTGAACTGCCCGATGGTCAACTGCCCCGGACCTAATGGGGCGGCTACCCAAGCTTCGCGCAGGCTATGCGGAAAAGGCGTGGTTTCGTTGACGGCGAAGTCATTCTCGAATTTGAAATTAACGCCGTAAATTTTTCCGGTAATGCTGGCATACGTTCTGCGCCAGTTGAAGTTGGTGCTGTCGCCGCTCAAAAGCTGACTGCCGAATGCCGGATAATCCGGGCTAGCCTGATCGGGATATAGTGCATGCACATCGAAATGGCCGCGGCCGTTCAGGCCGATCTCGAAACTACCGTCGTCACTTTTGATTCTGGGGCCGTTCTTGTAGGTGAAGTTGACTGCATAGCACGATGCAATGCCGAAATGAGTCAGTACGGCGAGACTACAGAGCGTGACTGCGCTTTTCAGGCTTCGTTTGCATTCCGGCACACCGCACCCTTGTATGAATGGAGTGCGTGCGATTATATATCAAGCGGGAAAAAGTGAATGGCGTTGTGTTTTGCCGTGACGCGGCTCCATTCCAGCAAGAAACGGTCAGTCCGTACGCAGGGCATCCACCGGATTCAATTTGGCCGCGCGCATCGCCGGAACCACACCGGCAAGCAAGCCGATCAGCATCGACAAGCACACCGCGGCAAGCACGAAATCCCACGGAATGTTCACTGGCAATCCACTGAACAGCAACTTGAGCAATCCGGCGATACCCGCGCCGATGAGCAAACCCGCCAAACCGCCGATGGTCGACAGCGCGGTCGATTCCAGCAAGAACAGCAGGCGGATCCGCCCGCGCGTGGCGCCCAAAGCGGTGAGCAGACCGATCTCCGACACCCGCTCGGAAACGGCAATATGCATCAGCGTGATCATGCCGACCGCGCCGACCAGCAATGAAATGCCGCCCAGCGCCGCAACCGCGAACTTCAACACCGTCAGCACGGTGGACAAGGTGCTGAGCATTTGCTGCTGCGGTTTGACGGTGAAGTCCTCGCGCCCGTGCCGCGCGATCAGGATGCGGTTGATGTCGTCGACCACGGCTTGCACCGGCGCATCCGGATGATAGGAAAAATTGATTTCCATGACACCCTGGCGGTTGAACACTTCCAAAGCCCGCGCCGTGGGTACAAAAACCGTATCGTCAAAATCAAAACCGAGCACGTTGCCCTTCGGCGCCATCACG
>JAFEEV010000200.1 GCA_018240935.1 Pseudomonadota bacterium | reverse complement strand
CTTTTTTACTGAAATAACCGGATCCAGTCATGTCATACGAATCGATGAAACTTGATGCACAACCTGCAAACAACACGGTAGGCTGGCGTTTTGACAATAGCTATACCCGTTTACCCGATTATTTTTACGTGCCGCAAAATCCAGTACCGGTGCGCGCGCCGCAGGTGGTGATGTTAAATCATGCGCTGGCCGAATCGCTCGGATTGGATCTGCGCGCATTATCCGCCGCTGAGGCTGCCGCGCTGTTTTCCGGCAATACCGTGCCGGAGGGCGCGCGACCCATTGCACAAGCTTACGCCGGTCACCAATTCGGTCATTTCACGATGCTGGGAGACGGACGGGCCATATTGCTGGGCGAGCATCTCGCCCCAACGGGGGAACGTTTCGATATCCAGCTCAAAGGCTCCGGGCAGACGCCATTCTCGCGGCGTGGTGACGGACGCGCCGCGCTCGCGCCGATGTTGCGTGAGTACATCATCAGCGAAGCGATGCATGCGTTGCGTATTCCCACCACACGCAGTCTCGCCGTGGCCACCACGGGCGAACAAGTGGCACGGGAAACCTTGCTGCCCGGTGCGATTCTGACACGCGTCGCGGCAAGCCACATCCGCATCGGCACCTTCGAATACGCCGCGCGGCAAGGCGGCGCCGAGGCCGTCCGGCTTTTGGCGGATTATGCCATTCAGCGGCATTACCCCGATCTGAGCGGCACTGAGAACTGCTATTTGGCTTTGCTGCATCGGGTTACCGAACGCCAGGCGGCGCTGGTTGCGCGCTGGTTGCTAACAGGTTTCATTCACGGCGTCATGAACACCGACAACATGAGCATCAGCGGCGAAACGATCGACTACGGGCCGTGCGCATTCATGGACGTATACGATCCGCACACGGTGTTCAGTTCGATCGACCAATCCGGCCGCTACCGCTTTAGCAATCAGCCATTAATGGCGCAATGGAATCTCGCGCGTTTGGCCGAAACTTTGCTGCCGTTGATCGATCCGGTGCAGGAAAAAGCGGTAACACGAGCGGAAGAAGCCGTGCACGCTTTCCCGCAAATCTACCAGAACCATTGGATCAGTGGCATGCGTAAAAAACTGGGATTGTTCACGGAAGAGGACGAAGATGCCCAGCTTATCGCCGCATTGCTGAGTTGTATGTACAAGAACCAAACCGATTACACCAATACCTTCCGCGCGCTGGCGTTGGGCGCTTTACCCAATGATACGGTGTTTCAGGCTCCAGAGTTTGCTGCGTGGTATGCGCAATGGCAAGCAAGGCTGGCGCGGCAACCCCAATCGGGAGAAAGCGCGTTGCGTTTGATGCAAACTCACAATCCCGCGATTATCGCGCGCAACCATCGCGTCGAGGAGGCTTTGTCCGCCGCTGCGGAACACGGCGATTACACACCGTTGCAGCAACTGCTTGCCGCGTTGGCCGATCCCTATGCCGATGCGCCGGAATACGATGAATATCGCACGCCGCCGGCGCCTTCCGAACGCGTGTATCAGACTTTCTGCGGAACGTAAGCTGTTTTTTTGCGATAACCTAGAGAGGAGAAAACAATGGCCATCACCTTGAACCATACCATTGTGCCCTGCTTCGATAAAACCCGGTCGGCAAAGTTTTACAGCCATATTTTTGGTTTTGAATATATCGGCGCGTTTTCACATTTCATCGTGGTGCGCGTCAACGATACGCTGAGTCTGGATTTCGACAATAAAGAGAAATTTGAATCGCTGCATTACGCATTCAAAGTATCCGAGCAGGAATTCGACGAAATTTTTGCGCGCTTGCAAGCCGGACAAATTCCCTACGGCAGCGGCCCCGGCAATGCAGACGACATGACCATCAACCACAATTACGGCGGGCGCGGCGTTTATTTTCGCGACCCGAACGGGCATCTACTGGAAATGCTGACCGCGGATTACGTTATCCCGCCGCACTAATCCCGTTCATAAATTCCGGCACAATACAGAATCAAACCAGAGAATACGCATGCACATATTTCACGGTCATATTTATTTCTCCGCCGATCAAATCGAACGCGCAACCGAGGTGCGGCAGAATCTTGCCAGTGCCTTGCCGCAATTGACCTACCTTGGCAAATTGATCACCCGGCCGATTGGCCCGCATACCAAGCCGATGTTCGAAATCCATATCCCGGCAGCGGAAATCGAGCGGATCATGCCGGTTATCGACGAGTTGCGGCAAGGCCTGTCAGTGCTCATTCATCCGGTACAGGCAAATGAACTGGAAGCGCATACTACCGGCGCCCGATGGCTCGGGGAAAAACTGCCACTGGATTTAACAGTGCTTACCAAAGCGTAATAGTTTGAGTGCGCTAATCAGCTTTTTTCTGCCGAAATGGCTTGCTCTTCTTGTTTTTTCCATTGATCGTAGCATTCGAGACCGCAGTAGTAGACGATATAATCGGTCGCTTTGACACTCGTTGCTTCAGACAGCGGTATTTCTTTAAGACACACCGCGCAAGCCATTTTTCCGGTTCGATTATTTTCTTTTGCGCCATGATATTAAAGCCTCCTATCAAAGAGAATCGATTAATTCGGCCAGCAGCTTCCGTTTTATCGCTTGAACATCTCCTGCTTAGCGCGGCGGCGGTG
>JAFEEV010000001.1 GCA_018240935.1 Pseudomonadota bacterium | reverse complement strand
CTGGTGTGTTGCCTGTTGTAAAGGTTGACGTGCTGCCGTCTTCACGTACGCCATTAAAATTCAGTGCATAAAAATGCTCGCAATAAGTCAAATCACCCTGTAGGCAAGGTTTGCAGTGACCGCACCACATATAGGTCAGAACCACGTGATCGCCAACGGCTACTTTCTTAACGTTGCTGCCGATTTGCTCGACTACACCCGAACCTTCATGTCCAAGCACAATGGGAAGCGGCACCTGATAAAGCTGATCGCGCGCAACCATATCGGTATGGCACATTCCCGTAGCTACGATGCGGACGCGCACTTCATCGGATCGCGGTTCATCCTGCATCAGGTCTTCAATCTGAAAAGTCCCGCCTTTCTGGCGGACGACGGCTGCCTTGATTTTTTTCACGGGTACCTCCGCTTTGGGATCGTTATTTTCTGCTCAAAGTCAAGATGAAACTATCGAATGCCTGATTTTCCCGGCGCAATGATGCCATTTGGGTCCAGTGCCTTTTTCAGTGTTTTATGTACTTTCCGTTGCACCGGGCCATAGGTTTCGGCGACTTTATCCATGAATGCCGTATTGACGCGATATGTTCCATACCCTCGCGCGGAGAATTCGGTCAGCAATTCATCGAAACATTGATAGGCTGCTTTCGTCTGTTCTGGGTCGGTTTTATCATACAGTACGTCAACAATGTGATGCATATCGCGCATCCCAACGATGAATTCGCCGGAATAATCCAGTCCATACTTGGCCAGTATCTGCTTGGTCAACGCCATTTGTTTGAGGGTTTCGCTGCCGCGCGCTTGCGAGACCGGTGCGAACCACATCGACCCGCCACCTCCGCGCCAGTTGTATAACGAAAATTCCGTCAACGTCATTTCTCCACGCATGAGCTTGGCGCGGTAAGCAAATGCAGGATCATCGGCTGCTTCCTGCTCTGTCAGGATTTTTGCTTTTCCGGATTGACCGAATGCTTGTGTCACGATCTTCCAGTTCACATCAATCTGTTCCTGTGTACCATAGAGCGCCGCATACACGTTCCAGATTCCCAGTTTGTGATCTTTCATGATCCGATAAACTGCTTCATCCGGGATTGAACCAGGCCCGGAAACATAATCACTACGTTTGGCTTTTACGGGTGCCTCATAGAGCGCATGGGCGATAACCACAGCATTGGGAATGACTCCGCTGATACGCAATGGCCGGATCGTTTCTACGATTTCCACGATGTCTTCTTCGTGTTGGTATTGAATGACAAATGGCTTGAATGCCGGTGGTTCAGGCATCAACCAGAAACCGAATTTGGTGACGATGCCATAGTTGGATTGCGTAAAAATGCCGTCCAGATAAGGGCCATAGCCCCATTTGAATACCTGCCAGGTGTTGGAATTGGGCATTGAGCCCATGCCGGTACGCAGTACTTCTCCATTCGCCAGCACGACTTCCATGCCACAAGCGAACAGGAAGTGTTCACCGTAGGGCGTATAGCCGACACCGCGATCCAACGTATTGCCCACCGGCCCGGCAATGGCTGAAGGTGCGGGCATGGATAACCATAGGCCCAGCTTATGTTCCTTGATGTAATCGTAGAGCTGCTGATAGGTCACGCCCGGTTCGACCAAGGCAAAAGCTAGATCCTTGTCTACTTCGAGAATGCGATTCATGCGTTTGAGATCAAGTACCACCTGACCGCGCTCTGCCGGGGCTGCCGAACCGTAGCCCAGATTCTTTCCGGTGGAAATCATCCATATCGGTACTTTGTATTGATTGCAAACCGCAACGATTTTCTGGATTTGTTCGACGGTTGTGGCCAATAGCGCAGCGGATGGGGTATGGTCGGCATCGGGAACCGGCATCATCGTCTTGATGTACGGTGCAAGTTGTTCCGCGCTAGTGAGAACGGAAGCGTCACCCAATATCTTTCGAAAATCACGTATGGCCGCATCGAAATCTTTTTCTGAGACACCTTTGGGCAATGCGATATATTGACTGGTCATGCTGTTTTCTCCCTACACATCGATGACAAATGAAACGAACTGTTGTCCCGCCAATCCATCATGATCCAGATTGCGGTTACCCGGCCGGTGCACGAAGGCACGCTGGACGCAGGCTTCTTGGTGTATTCCCATCCCTAGCGCAGCTGCCATCACCGCGTAACCCGTAGTTTCGATCCAATTCCCAAGCGGCAGGTGTTCAATAAAAGAAGCAGCCGGTCGAGTTGCTAAAGAATCCCAGCTTGTTGATGTTTCCCAGCCAGCTAATTGACTGGCTTCTGGCAGAGTTATGCCAGCACAATGTAAATGGGTTGCAGGTTGATCAGCCAAGCCATATGAAGAAAATTGCGGTAACAAGGCATTCATCAATCCAGTTTCATGAGAGGATACCAGCAGAAAATTTTCTCTAATCGAAAAACTGCGCTCGTTCTGAACCAGCATGGATGCCAGCAAACCACCCGCGCTGTAAGCTGGCGATGCCGTTGTCCACTTATGCCGCAGCGATAATGCAGCATCAATATTTGATGCCGATACATGCGAACCCAAGGCCAGCAAGCGCCCGTTAGCATTGCGTATAAGTTCAGTGAAAATGGCTGCATGAGCGTAATCCATGACGGCAATCCAGCGCATGT
>JAFEEV010000019.1 GCA_018240935.1 Pseudomonadota bacterium | reverse complement strand
GGAAGCTCTGAAAAACTACTGCGCTCGGTCATACTGTGTTGAAATCAGACTCAAAATGCTCATTTACATCTTGTAAACTGCGCTTTTTCATCTGATTTCGCCTTGCCTGACCGTCGCTCGCTACCTTTTTCAGAGCTTCCCTAGAGGATCGAAAAGAAAATCCCCGGCTACTATCATTTGATTCAAAGGAAGCGGCATGGCGCGTTTTAGAAATGATCTTTTCATCAGTTACTCGCACATCGACAATCAGCCGATAAGGCCGGAAGATAAAGGCTGGATCAGCCGTTTTCATGCTTCGCTCGAAGCGCTCCTGAGCATGCGGCTGGGGCAGACGGCGAAAATCTGGCGCGACGATAAGCTGCAAGGAAACGACATATTTTCTGATGAAATCATCCAGCAATTCGCCCACACCGCGGTATTTTTATCGATCCTGACACCGCGTTATCTCAAATCCGAATGGTGCACCCGCGAAGTCCGCGAGTTTTGCGAACAGGCAAAGCAAAGCGGCGGGATCGTCATCGATAACAAGGCCCGCGTGTTCAAGATCATGAAAACGCCGGTGGATACCCAGGAATTTTTGCCGCCGGCGATAAAAGATATCCTCGGTTATGAATTTTTCAGTTTGGAAGACGGCACGCCGCTCGAACTCGATCCGGCATACGGCGATAAATTCGCCCAGGATTTCAATCGCAAGGTGGGGAAACTGGCGTGGGACATTTCGCAACTGCTGAAACAATTGACGGCCGAGGCCGAAACTGGCAATAAGGATGCCGCTGCGCCAGCGGCGGCCAAACCGGCGGTCTACCTGGCGGAATGCAGCTACGACCGGAAAAATATCCGGGAAATTCTGGAAAGCGATTTGCGCTGTCATGGCTATACGGTATTGCCGGATCAACAGTTGCCGCGCGACGAAGCTGGTTATGTCGCGGCGGTCGAGGCGCAATTGGCGCGCAGCGAATTTTCCATTCATCTGATCGGGGAAAGCTACGGCGCGGTGCCCGATGGACTGAGCCAGAAGTCCGTGGTCGTTCTGCAAAACGAGATTGCGGTCAATAAAAGTAAAACGAGCGCATTTCCCCGCATTATCTGGCTGCCCGAGGGAACCGCCTCCTCGCAGATATCGCAGCATTTGTTTATCGAGGCGCTGCATCAAGACGCCGACGTGCAATTCGGAGCCGATCTGATCACGGGCGATCTCGAGGCGTTGAAAGCGTCCATCCACGCCATGCTGAAGAAGCTGGAGCAACCCGAACCGGCGCTGCCGGAAGTGCAAGCCGGCGATACCCAAGCCGCACATCTGATCTATCTGATCTGTAACGAGAAAGACCGCAAGGCGACGGTTCCCATCCGCAAATATTTGCGCGAGCGGGGTTGCGAAGTTTTTCTGCCGGCTTTCGAAGGGGACGCCACCGCAGTGCGCGAGGCGCACCGGCAACTCATGAGCAATTGCGATGCCGTCATTCTTTTTTACGGATCCGGGAGTGAAGCCTGGAAGCGCACGATCGATAGCGAGCTGAAGAAAATGCCCGGCTACCGCAGCGGTAAACCGTTGCAGGCGTGCTTTACCTATTTGGCCGAGCCCGTCACGGTGGATAAAGAAGATCTCATCGATATGGAAGAACCGCATCTGATCAATGGCATGGCTGGTTTTGCGGAGGCGGAAATGGCGGCATTTGTGCAAGCCATGCAACCGGGCGGAGCAAAGCCATGAGCGCGCCAGCCGCATCAGCCGGTCTGCACAATCCCTTTCCGGGATTGCGGCCGTTCCGCGAAGATGAAGAGCATTTGTTTTTTGGCCGCGAGAATCAGGTCGATGCCATGGTCAACAAGCTGGCGGCCACCCGCTTCCTGGCGGTGGTCGGCAACTCGGGCAGCGGCAAATCCTCGCTGGTCAATTGCGGTTTGCGTCCGGCCCTACACGGCGGATTGATGGCGGCCGCCGGTACGAACTGGCGCATGGCGCAGTTCCGTCCCGGCAATAATCCGATCAAAGCGCTGGTCAACTCGCTGGCCAAGGATGGCGTCCTGTTCAGCAACTATCCGGCCAAAGGTTTGACGCTGGCCGAGATTATCGACACCACGTTGCGCATGAGCAAGCTGGGACTGATCGATATCGTCGAGCAGGCGCAGTTGAGCGCGGATACCAATCTGCTGATCGTGGTCGATCAGTTTGAAGAGCTGTTCCGTTACCGGCAGTTACGCGCCAATCCATCCGAGAATATTCATGGCGTCAGCGAAGATGCGGCGGCTTTTGTCAATTTGCTGCTGGAAGCGCAGCTGCAAACCGCCTGCCCGATTTACATCGTGCTGACGATGCGCTCCGACTTTCTCGGCGATTGCGCGCAATTTCCCGGTTTGGCGGAAATGATCAGCACCGGGCAGTATCTGGTTCCGCGCATGACCCGCGAAGAGCGCCGCGCCGCGATTAGTGGTCCCATCGGTGTCAGCGGCGCGCAGATTTCGCCAGTGCTGTTGACGCGACTGGTGAACGATGTCGGCGATAATCCCGATCAATTGTCGATTTTGCAGCATGCCTTGAACCGCACCTGGGCCTACTGGCAAAGCCAAGGCGGCAGCACCGCACCGCTCGATTTGACGCACTACGAAGCCATCGGAACCATGGCGTATGCATTGGATAAGCACGCCGAGCAAGCTTACGCCGGGTTGAATAGCGAGAGAAAAAAACAGCTGTGCGAAAAGATTTTTAAAGCATTAACCGACAAAGCCACGGATTTGCGCGGCGTCAGACGTCCGACGACCTTGAGTACTTTGTGCGCATTGGCGGATGCGGAGCTGGAGGAAGTGACGGCGGTCATCGATGAATTCCGCAAACCAAGCCGTTCATTCCTGATGCCGCCGGCGGGCGAAATACTGGAAGCGGATACGGTCATCGACATCTCGCACGAGAGCCTGATGCGCGTATGGCAGCGGCTCAGTGCCTGGGCCGACGCCGAGGCGGCATCGGTGCAAATTTACCACCGTTTAGTGGAAACTTCGATGCTGCACAAGGAAGGCCGCGCCGGGCTTTGGCAGGATCCCGATCTGCAAGTGGCGCTCGATTGGCGGGCCAAGGAAAAGCCCAATGAAATTTGGGCGCAGCGCTACTATCCCAACTTTGCCCAGGCCATGCGCTTTCTCGATGCCAGTGTCGCGTATCGCGACAATGAGTTGCGCGAGCAAGAGGCGCAACGCCAGTATGCCTTGGAACAAGAGCGCATATTGGCCGAGCAGCAGCGGATAGCCGAAACCGAGCGGCGGCGGGCGCGCGAGCAAGCGCGGTCGATCCGGCGGTTCCGCAAATTCACCATCACGCTCATCGCAACGCTGATTGTTGCCGTGGGCGCCGCCACATGGGCGATTCAACAAACGAACGTTGCCGCTTTACGCAGCTTGGAGGCTTCGGCCCTGAGTCATGTCCGGGAACTGGATCTGTCGCTGTTACTCAGTGTCGAAGCGCTGGAAATCGATGACAGACAGGATAACGAAAGCGTACTGCTCAATGCGTTGCAACAAACGCCTCACCTCATCACGTTTCTGCGCGGCCATACCGGCACGGTGCGGAGTCTGGCTTTAACCGCGGATGGCAAGATCCTGGCTTCCGGCAGCGCCGATAACACCATTATGCTGTGGGATGTCACCGCGCGCGAACCGATCGGAGAACCGCTCACCGGCCATACCGGAACCGTGTGGAGTGTCGCCATCAGTTCCGATGGCAAAACGCTGGTTTCCGGCAGCGCCGACAATACCATCATGTTGTGGGATGTATTCACGCAGCAGCCGCTGGCATTGCCCCTGACGGGTCACACGGCGCCGGTGTTGAGCCTTGCTCTAAGTTCCGATGGCGCTATCCTGGCCTCCGGCAGTGAAGATGGCGCGATCATTTTATGGGATATGGCGACCCGCCGGCAGCTAGGGCTGCTCACCGGCCATACCGGCCAAGTGCGCAGCGTGGCGTTGAGTCATGACGGTAAAATCCTGGCTTCCGGCAGCACCGACAGTACCATCATTTTATGGGATGTCGCGGCGCGC
The DNA here is from genome assembly GCA_018240935.1 of Pseudomonadota bacterium. Classification (GTDB taxonomy): domain Bacteria; phylum Pseudomonadota; class Gammaproteobacteria; order Burkholderiales; family Nitrosomonadaceae; genus Nitrosomonas. Next base: position 986 of record JAFEEV010000019.1, on the reverse strand, counting down.
CAGCCGCTCGGGCCGCCGCTCAAGGGGCATACCGGTCCTGTGCGCAGCGTGGCGTTAAGCACCGACGGCAGGATTCTGGCTTCCGGCGGCAAGGATAAGACCGTCCTGTTGTGGGATGTGGCTACCGGGCAGCCGATAGGTTTGCCTTTTAAAGGTCATACCGGAACCGTATTGAGTGTGGCGCTCAGCGCCGACAGCAATACCTTGATTTCCGGCAGCGGGGATAAAACCATCATGCTCTGGGATGTGGCGACCGGTCAGCCGCTCGAGCTGCCGCTGACCGGCCATACCAGCTTGGTATGGAGTGTGGCGCTGAGCGCCGACGGAACCCTGCTGGCTTCCGGCAGCGAAGACAGCAACATCATTCTATGGGATGTATCCACCCGCCCGCCGGCAGGAATATCCTTCAACAATTATGCCAGCAGGGTATCGAGCGTGGCCGTGAGCGCCGACGGCAAAACCTTGGTTTCCGGCAGCGATGATAAAACCATCCGCATAAAAAAGGTGGATACGCACCAGCAGCAAATGCTGCCGCTCGACAATCATAGCGGGTCTGTTACCAGTGTGGCGCTGAGCGCCGATGGAAATATTCTGGCTTCCGGCAGCGGCGATAAAACGGTCGTTCTGTGGGATTTGTCAACGGGCGAACCCCTGGGGCCGCCGCTCACCGGTCATACCAGTCCGGTATTAAGCGCCGCTTTGAGTGCGGACGGCAAAATCCTGGCCTCCGGCGGTGACGATAACACCATCCGGTTATGGGATGTCGCCACGCAGAAACCGCTAGGATCGCCGCTGACCGGTCATAGCGGCGCGATATGGGGGGTCGCGTTCAGCGCCGATGGCAAGATCTTGGCTTCGGCGGGCGGCGATAGAACCATCCGGCTTTGGGATGTAGCCACCGGCCAGGCCATAGGATCGCCGCTCAGGGGGCACAACGGCATCGTTCGCAGCGTCGCGCTGAGTCACGATGGCCGGATTCTGGCCTC
>JAFEEV010000199.1 GCA_018240935.1 Pseudomonadota bacterium | reverse complement strand
GCGCTCGATCATGCTGTGTTGAAATCAGACTCAAAATGCTCATTTACATCTTGTAAACTGCGCTTTTTCATCTGATTTCGCCTTGCCTGACCGTCGCTCGCTTCCCTTTTTCAGAGCTTCCCTAAATAACCCAGAGATTTCGTACGCCTCAGGTTTTGATCGGTGGCTTGTCGATGATAGATGATGCAGCCAAAAGCCGGTTTTTGAATGTCAGAAAAGCCCGGTTTCTTCCGGCATTCTTGGCGGCATAAAGCGCTTTGTCAGCCGCATTGACCAGGTGATCCTCGCTTTTCATACCGGGTTCTTTCAATGCCACACCGATGCTGATGGTGATTTGGATGTGGTTCTCGCCGATATTGATTTGTTGCTGGCTGATTTGCTGCCGCAACCTTTCGGCAAAAAGGATGATCGATTTGGCATCCGAATTTCCCAGCTGGCAAACGACTAGAAATTCCTCTCCGCCCATGCGGCAGAAAGTATCGCCTTTACGCGCCGTTCTGCGGATGATTGCGGATATTTCCTTCAGCACTTTATCGCCGACTGCATGGCCGTAGGTGTCGTTGATCACCTTGAAATGATCGATGTCGAGAAGCATGACCGCCATCAACTGCCCCGACCGGTTGGCGACGCTCCAGGTTTCCGCCAGCGTTTCCATGCCTGAGCGCCGGTTCGGCAATTCAGTCAGCATATCGGTCAAAGCATAGTATTCCAGCTTGCGATTGGTGACCGCCAGTTCGGCGGCAAACCGTTTGAGTTGCTCGCGGTCGCGCTCCCAGGATTCCTGCAATTGCCGGTAATGCCAGGCTGCCCGCAAGCGGGCGCGGAAGGCGCGGATATTGATCGGTTTGGTGATGTAATCGTCAACGCCCGCATCGAATGCTTTGATCACTTCTTCTTCATCTTCTATGCTGGTCAGCATGATGACGTACAAATTTTGCCCCCACTCGGTCGTGCGCAGGGATTTGGTTAACTCAAGACCGTTCATGACCGGCATCATCCAATCGGTGATGACGATATGCGGTAAAACTTCCATCGCCAGCGCCAGAGCTTGTTGACCGTCGCTGGTGGTGAAGACGGTGTGACCGAGCACGTTGGAAAGCAATTCCTTGGTCAGAATCAGGCTCGATGGATCATCTTCCACCAGCAGGATGCGCAGTGAAGCAGCGTTCGTGGCATTTTCCGGGCGCGGTGCGGAAGCGTTCATCATTTTCTCGAACGAATGGGGAAAGTCCATGACCGGAATCTTGAGTATTTTTCCCCAAGCGTGCCATTCTTGGATGATTTGGTCGATGAAAGCGCCGAATGTTTCGGTATCCAAGCCAATTTTCCCGCCCAGCAATATCAACTGAGAGATATGCTGATTGCGTTCGCATTCTTCGGTTAAAGCGAAGTCGGCGATTTGTTTGGCCAAATAGAGCAGATGCACAATTTGATAAGGGCGTGAGCCTTCGGAAAAACCGGATTCGCCGGGGGTTTCATGATAGTAGATCGATTCAACGAAAATGGTGGGGAAGCCGAAGTTGATCAGCATGGCGGCCGTCAGTTCGTTATGATCGGTTTGTAAGTACTGTTGTTCCAGTTGATTCAACGTAATGTCCGGCGATTGTTTTTGCAGCAACTCGGAATACTTCTCCGGGTAAATCGAGGCTAATGCCAAGCAGCCGATCCGCATCATCAAACCGCAGGCAAATAACTCATCGGGAGCGCTTACGCGCGTCACTTTACCTAACTCCTGCATGGCGATCGCCATTAGCAGCGAGTGCGACCAGAACTGCTGGTAGTCGAATCCTTTGCTGGAGCTTTGCTGATACTGATCGATCAATGAGAAACCCATGGCCAGTTGCTTGACAGCCGTCAGACCGACACGGGATACCGCATCGGAAATCGACGAGACAGCGCGCGAGGTTTGTTTGGTGGCATTGGCGCGTTGAATCAAGCGGCCCGAGAGCGCCGGGTCGGTCTGGATCAGTTTGGCGATTTCGGCGATGGTGACATCTTCCTGGCGGCAGGCTTCCAGCAGCGCAAGCGCTACGCCTTTAGGGCTGGGCAAAGAAGCGCTGATATTTAATTGATTGATGTCAGCTACTTTCATGATTGACTCCGGGAGGCTTGAGTGCCTGAATGGACCACTGTTTGTCGGTGAGCGCAAGCATTTCTTGTATCGTGACCGGTTCGCTGAAATAGTAACCCTGCAAGGTTTCGCAGCCGAAATATTTCAGAATCTGAGCTTGATGTAATGATTCGATGCCTTCAGCGGTAACGGAAAAACCAAGGTTTTTCGCTAAGGAAATAATAGCGCGGACAATCGCGAGATTTTCTTTATTATCTTGCAGGCCGCGCACGAAGCTCTGATCCACCTTGATGTGATTGATGGGTAATCGTTTGAGATAATTCATCGACGAATAGCCTGTGCCGAAATCGTCCAAGGCGATTTGGATATGATGCTCACGCAACGCCAGTAGCGTGGCTAACGTATTTTCACTGTGTTCCATCAAAGCACCTTCGGTAATTTCCAGCACCAGCTTATCGGGCGGAAAACCGGTTTCACTCAGGACGCCGAGCACATTCTGAACGAAGTCGGGATTTTTGATTTGCAGCGGCGAAAGGTTGACGGCAACTTGTAAGGATTGGCCATTTTGGTGCCACCGCGCGGCTTCGGTGCAGGCCGTTCGCAGCACCCATTCCCCGATCGGAATGATGAGACCGTTTTCTTCCGCCAGCGGGATAAAATCAGCCGGGGCAATCAGCCCTTGTTTGGGACGCTGCCAGCGAATAAGCGCTTCCGCCGATAGAAAACTTTCTTTGATAACATCCAGCTGCGGCTGATACACGAGGTAAAATTCATTTTGCTGCAAGGCATTGCGCAAATCATTTTCCAGGTGCATGCGCTTTTCGGCTTGCGATGTCAGATTTATGTTATAGAACTGGCAATTATCCCGGCCCTCGTTTTTAGCGTGATACATGGCGGTATCCGCATGCTTGAGCAAAGTTTCCGCGTCCGCGCCGTCATCCGGATAAAGGGCGATGCCGATACTTGCAGTCAGAACCACATCGCGGCTTTCGAGATGAAAAGGGCGGCGCATGGTTTCGCGGATCCGGTGCGCCAGAATCAATGCATCTTCCGCACGGGAGAGATTAGGGATGACGACGGTGAATTCGTCACCGCCGAGCCGAGCCAATTTGACCTCCGACTGATCCGCATTGCTCCGGGAGACGAAATCGGAAGGGCGCGTGCTGCTCTGCAACCGTTCTGCCGCCCATTGCAGCACGATATCTCCGGTATTGTGCCCCATGGTGTCGTTGATGCTTTTAAATCCGTCCAGATCCAGAAAAAGCACCGCCAATTTATTGCCGGTATATCGGGCGCGCTTGATTTCACCTTCCAGACGTTCCATGAAGGATTGGCGATTAGGCAATCCGGTCAGATTGTCGAAATAAGCGAGGTGAAAAATCTTGCTTTCGGAGTCCTTGCGTTCCGTAATATCCCGGACCAAGCATAATGTTTCCTGCGGATCAATAACGACGATGCGGTTTTCGTAGTATCTGGTTTTTTCACCGGCCAGTTTGAGCGGATACTCGAAAAGCTCCACCGTGCCGTGATTGCGCGCCCGATCGGCTGCGCCTTGATAAAGGTTGACGATTTCTTCCGGCAAGCTCCGGCTCAATGTGTTTTCCGCGTCGGTGATCAGCCAGGGGGTGTTATCCGGGTGGCTGCAAATATCGATAACTATGCCTTTATCGCTCAAAATAAACATTGTGTCCGGGATAGCGCTGAAAATCGCTTTGCTGCGTGCGTTGGCAATCTTAAGCGCCAGCATGTTCAGATAACCGCGCCGTAAATACAAGATGCGGTAAGCGATCAAATTCCAGTTAATGGGCTTTGCGATAAAGTCAGTTGCGCCGGCTTCGAAGGCATGATTGATCGACTGCATATCATCCATGCCGGTTACCATCATGATGGGCAATTCGTCGCCGATTTTTTCCCGTAAGTACGAGAAAACCTGGTAACCGTTCATGCCAGGCATTTCAACGTCCAGCATGACCATATCCGCAGGGGCCTTCTCAAACAAGCGAACGGCTTCCGCGCCATCGCACGCTACGGTGACATCGAAGCCGGCTTTCTCCAAAGCGGCTTGCATGAGTAACCTGACCGTCGCATCATCGTCGGCCAGTAAAATTCTAAAAGATTCTATTGTCACGATGGGTTGAGTATTTTTTCAATCTCGGCGACGACACTTTGGTATTGCTGCTGCATGTCTGCTTGCAGGGATTTGGCATGGGCGAATTCTCCTGAGCGTCCATCCGCTTCCAGTTGTTTGAAAATGGCGGATAGGCTTTCTGCTCCGATGTTTCCGGAGCTGGATTTTAATGCGTGCGCTGTTTGACGCAAGCCATCGGCATCATTATTGACGATGGCTTGCTCGAGCTGATGTACATTAGTTTCAGCCGACTCGAGAAATGCTTGCAGGATTTTATGCAGCAAACCATCTCCACCGGATGAGTCAAGCTCGCGAATTTGATTAAGCCGTGTCGGATTGAGTGCGGGCATAGCGTTAAGTTCTGGTTTTATAGCAACAGTTTCCGATTTTACCGCATTCAGCCGGCTACTTTTTTCTTTCGATAACCAATTCATGATTTTTTGTTGCAATTGATCAATCGAATACGGTTTTGACAGGAAGTCGTTCATTCCGGCGTTTAAGCAATGGTTACGGTCGTCTTCGGTTGCATTCGCGGTGAGCGCGATGATCGGGATATCGCTGAATTGCTTGCGGATTTGCGCTGTCGCTTCAAAACCGTCCATCACCGGCATTTGACAGTCCATTAAAATGATATCGTACCGATTGTTGTAAGCGAGTTCTACAGCATGTTTGCCATCGTTGGCAATGGCCGTTTCCATCCCGAGCCGGGCCAGCATTGCTTTGGCTACTTCCTGATTAACCGGATTGTCTTCTGCAACCAGAATTTTACCGCTGATGACGGCTGGCGGCTGGGACGGCAGGTCTTCCGCGGGCGCTGATTCCATGACGGAACCGGCAAGATCGCGCCCCATGACTTCGTGGATGATTTCAAAAAGTTCTTTTTGCCGGATGGGTTTGTTGACGCAGCGCAGAATACCGGAGCTTTCCCTTTCCAGTTGATTCGCATCGCCATGGGTTGAAGTCAACATCATCATACGGGTTTTGCGCATGCCGGGATGCTGATGGATTTTATTCGCCAGTTCCAATCCGTTCATTTTAGGCATATGCATGTCGAGTATGGCCAAGTGAAAGGATTGATTGTTTTCCAAGGCTTGCGTCATCAGCTTGAGCGCTTGTTCGGCACCGGCGGCGCAAGCAACGTTAATTTTCTGATTCTGTAGTTGAATCTTGAGAATTTCCCGGTTGGTTTGATTGTCATCGACAATTAATACCCTGATGCCCGCTAAATCGGCCATGTTGGGAGAATGGCTGTATTCCAGCTTCGATTTTTCCAGGTGCAAGTGAATCCAGAACTTGGAACCTTGTCCCGGTGAACTGTCGACATGGATGCTGCCTCCCATCAACTCCAGCAATCGCTTGCAGATGGTGAGTCCAAGTCCGGTTCCACCGTATTGGCGGGTTGTGGAACCATCCGCTTGGGAGAAATGCTGAAAAATCTTTTCGTGATGTTCCGCCGGAATGCCAATGCCGGTATCTTCCACACAGATGCTGATACCGGCCATGGTTTCGGATTCATCGGTCAGCGTTGTGCGGATTACGACTTCGCCTTCCGCCGTGAACTTGATGGCGTTGTTGAGCAGATTTGCGATGACTTGACGTAACCGGAAAGAATCTCCGCGCACCATGAAAGCGATATTGGGGGGGGAAAATTGCGCTGCCAGTTCCAGCTCCTTTTTATCGGCGGACTGTGCGAACATGACCAATGTATCTTCGATCATCTTGACCAGATCGAAATCGATAATCTCCAGTTCCATGTGATCCGATTCAATCTTGGAAAAATCAAGAATGTCATTGATGATACCCAGAAGGTGCTGGCCGGAACTTTGAACGGTTTCCGCAAAGCGGCGTTGATCCTTGTCCAACTGCGTGTCCAGCAACAATTCGGTCATACCCAGAATACCGTTCATCGGTGTGCGGATCTCATGGCTCATCGTGGCCAGAAATTCGCTTTTGGCTTTGCTGGCGGCTTCCGCAGATTCCTTGGCGAGAACCAGTTCCGCTGTTCTTTTTGTGACTTCGTCCTCGAGATGGTCAAGATGGTTGGCAAGCTTCACATCACGTTCCTGAATCATCTCCAGCATACTATTGAATCCCTTTGAAAGCGTATTCAACTCAGCAATCGCACCCCGCTTCAGCCGGGTCGTATAATCCGCCTTGCTCGTGACATGTTCCATGACCGAGGAGAGTTCGTTGAGAGGATCGAGCACGGAACGGTTCAGCCGCTGCAACATCAGGTTGGCGATAAATAAAGCGATAACGGCAGCGGCGAGGGTGATGACGACGTACACCAATATCTGCCAGTAAAGCGGTGATAAGGTTATTTCCAGATAGAGGCTGCCCAGCAGTTGATCATTGAAGTAAATGGGCTGGTTAATCGTCAGCGAATCGATATTCGTCGTATAGCTTTCGCTCAGGGATGGCACAGTTTCTGGGAGTGATTTACCTTCCGCCGAATATTGCACGAATTGTTTTTTTTCTTCGGTGTAAATAGCCGCCGCTTGAACTTCCCGGGTATTGTTCAGCGAATGTAACAACGTTTTGGCCGTGCTCGTGTCCTGGAACATCAGTGTCGCCACTGCATTTTCCGCCAGCAGTTTTGCCGTTGCTTGACTGGTTTGTAATAGCGAAAAAAAGCTGATGAAGAAGCTGCTTAAAATGACCAAAATTGCAACCAGCAGCATCGCGGTGCCCTGCGTGGCAAAGCTGATTTGCTGCAATTTGGCGCGCAATGTCACGGCGGGCGACGATGAACTCTTCATTATTGATATACCTCACTGGCGAAACGTAGTAATTGAGAGCTGAGTTTTAAGCCATTTCTTTTTGCGCTGGCGATATTGGCTTCAAAGGCTACCTTGCCCTCTTTGATAGACATATTGATTACGACCCCTTGCAGGCTGGCATTCGGGCTATCACTAACGGTTAATATCGGCCTATCGTTCAATTGATTGAGGATGGCATTCAGATTGTGAACCATGGAGCGGGAAATGAAAACAACCTGGCAAGCGGCGAGATCTTCGATATTTTTCGTGTGCCGGATCACGATTTCCTGTTCGTTGGTTTTTTTGCCGCGTAAATGTTGCAAATGTTCGCCAAATGGATCGTCGCCGTAGATGCAGAAATTCAGATTAACGCTTTGCTGTCCCGGCCACTCCGTGTAAGCCATGAAATTATAAAGGAAAGCGACTTTTAAGCGGTATTCCGATGGTTGTTCCGCCTGTGTCCAGGAGGAATGCATCAGTAATGAGCAACATAACACAAGAATTGAGAACGGACGGAGGCGGAATCGACTTCTGCCGAGACCGTTGCCATTGGCTGCGGCGTCCTGTTTAGCCGATATATACGGCAGCATGATCCGAGTTTGGGCTATCACCGGGTTTGCTGACAGAATTTTCGGAACGAGAGGGCCATACCGGTGCGCACTTAGAAGCGGTAATCCAATCTGAAACGAACCGTCCGGCCAGGCTGCAACAGCGTATTTTGCCAATTGGTATCCGCGGCGGGGTGCAAATAATGTTCGTTGAACAGGTTATAAATACTGAGCGAAGCTTCCAATCCTCTTATTTGCGGAATATTGGTGACCAGATTGAGGTTGGAAATAACGGAATCGCCGGTGTTGGAGCCATCCAGGGTTTTGCGCTTGCCGTAGTATTGCAACTCATAACCGGCGCGCAATCCGGTAATCAGCGGAATGGGCAGGGAAAAATTGAATTTGCCGAGATAATACGGAGAGTTGGGGAGATGGGAGTTTTGCTGCTCGGCGTTCTGAAGACCGAAACTGCCGCGCACGCGGCCGCCCCAATCCCAGGTTTTATCGAGCGACAGTTCCGCGCCGCGGGCCAGTACTTTGCCGGAACTTTGCTGATACTGAGACAATCCGCTGAGCGGATCGATGCCGAGCGCGATCAGGTGATACATGTCCCAGGCGTAAGCACTGGCGCGCAAGTTCAGGGTAGGCTGAGCCAGATAATCCGCGACCAGCTCGGCGGTATCGATGAATTCGCTGTGCAGCCCCGGGTTGGCGACTTGTGAAATACCGTCGCCGTAATCGCGCTCGTACGAATTCGGCGAGCGGTGCGCACGGCCATACAGCGCTTTGAATGTGGCTTTGGGTGTCGCCTGCCAGATCAAAGCGCCGCGCGGACTCAGACGGCTGCCGATCCAGTGGTTGTGGTCGTAACGCAATCCGACGGTGGCGGACAGCGTATCGGTGATGCGCCATTCGTCTTGCAGGTATACGCCCAGCCGCATCACGGAGCTTTTGATACGCACATTTTCATCGGGATTGGCGAAGTTCTGGAAGGTTTGCGTGATGCTGGTGTTGTTTTGATATTCGAATCCCGCCATCAGTTTATGATCGGCAAAAGCCGTGGAGAGCAAACGCAACTCCACGCCGTGCCAGTCGCTCGGGCCGGTGGAAAGGGTTTTCTCCCCGCTGTAAAAGCCTGGCTGTTCATAACTGTAGCGGCCGAGAAATGCACGGCCTAACACATTAAATTTGTCATTGAAGAAATTGTCGTTGTACTGAATTTGTGCGTTGAGGCGGCGATCAATGACTGAAGCGCCCTTGGCCAGCGGATCAGTTAAGAACATACCGGTTGGATCGCCCTT
>JAFEEV010000198.1 GCA_018240935.1 Pseudomonadota bacterium | reverse complement strand
GCAACACGTAATCACTGAACTGATGCCCTTCATAGCGAGTACGCGGCTCGGAAACGCCTTCCGGAAGTGCTGTCAGGATATCGAATTCTTCAATGACCTGGGTAGAGTCTTTGACATTCCAGCCTGATTGCGCCAATAACCCATCGATCAATTCCGAGCGAGTTTGGGCTTCAGTTTTGGTCATGTTTAAACTTGCTCTATTCTGTCATTCTGGCATGGAATTTTTCCATGTTGCCGAATCAACATGCATGCCCGGAAATTTCCCAGATTGACAGACTACGGCCATTGAACATCCCCAGCTTCCTGGATTAATTGCAGCAAACCGGGCGATACATTCCATTGATGACCATCGCCGGTAACCACGCTGACGGTCTTCTTGTTGAGGCGCAGTACCGTCCCTTCCACCTGGCGGCCGTCCGGGGCCTGGAAAACAACCTGGTCGCCCTTGGTAAAACTGACCATCAGCGTGGTGGCGCGCGCTTGGGAAATGAGTTTGAGCCGCTCGACGATCATGCGATTGAGAAAACGCAAATCCTCTTCGTTCAGCCGTTTGATGGCTTCAACGGCGGATACGCGGTCGATGATTTTGATGTCCCCAGGTTTCATACATTTACCTCGTTTTATAACTTGGATTCAAAATATCCGAATATGACCTGGTGCGTCAATGCTATCCTGTGCGACTGATTGCGATCCTGCCGCCACTTGGTTTACCATCCCTCCCCTGTTTTCATTCATCAAACATAAATTTCCATGCTGCCATCCATCGAACAACGCCTCGCCACCGAGCTTGCGGTTAAATTCTCGCAAATCCAGGCCACCATCCAATTGCTCGACGACGGGGCGACGGTGCCGTTTATCGCGCGTTACCGCAAGGAGGCGACCGGCGGGTTGGACGATGCGCAGTTGCGAGTGCTGGCGGAGCGCTTGCACAGTTTGCGCGAGCTGGAGAAGCGGCGCGCGGCGATCATTAGTGCGATTGAAAAGCTCGGCAAGATGACGCCGCCGTTGCTCGATGCGTTGACGCACGCGACGGATAAAGCGCATCTGGAGGATTTGTACCTGCCGTACCGCAAGAAGCGCCGCACCAAGGCGCAGATTGCGCTGGAAGCGGGGTTGCAGCCGCTGGCGGATAGTCTACTGAACGATCCGCGTCTCGATCCGTTCGTTGAAGCGGCGAAGTATCTGAAAGCGCCATTCACCACCGAAGAAGGTGACAATCCCGGCGTCGCCGATGCGGCTGCCGCGCTGGAAGGCGCGCAGCATATTTTGACCGAACGTTTCGCCGAGCACGCGCCGTTGTTGCAAGCCTTGCGCGACTATTTGCGCATGCACGGTGTGCTGACCGCCAAAGCCGTTAAGGACAAAAAGGACAGCGATACCAAATACACCGACTATCACGAGTACAGCGAAGCGATCGGCAAGATTCCGTCGCATCGCGCGTTGGCGTTGTTGCGCGGCGAGCGCGAAGGCGTGTTGAAGCTGAAATTGCTGCTTGATTCCGAACTGGAAGACAAATCCCGCGATGCGGCGCTGAATCCGTGCGAAGCGCAGATCGCGCGGCAATTCGGCATCCGCGACCAGAAGCGCGCGGCGGATGGCTGGTTGATCGAAACCGTGCGCACGGCGTGGCGCGGCAAAATCTTTTCGCATTTGGCAACCGAATTGATGAGCAACTTGCAAGAACACGCGGAAACCGAAGCGATCCGGGTATTCGCGCAAAACCTGAAAGCGCTGCTGCTGGCTCCGCCGGCCGGGGCGCGCGTGACCATCGGACTCGATCCCGGCTTACGCACCGGTGTCAAAGTGGCTGTCGTGGATGCGACCGGCAAAGTGCTCGACACCGCGGCGATTTATCCGCACGCACCGAAAAACGATTGGGACGGCGCATTGCTCACGTTGAAACAACTGGCGGAACGGCATCAGGCTTCGCTGATCGCCATTGGCAACGGCACCGCGTCGCGCGAAACCGACCAGCTGGCCAAGGAACTGATCAAGCGTTATCCGCAGCTCAAACTCACGTCGATCATGGTTTCGGAAGCCGGGGCGTCGGTATATTCCGCATCCGAACTGGCGTCCGAGGAACTGCCGGAGCTGGATGTGTCGCTGCGCGGCGCGGTGTCGATTGCGCGGCGGTTGCAAGACCCGCTCGCCGAATTGGTCAAGATCGATCCGAAATCGATCGGCGTCGGCCAGTACCAGCATGACGTCAATCAAAACCAGCTGGCGCAATCGCTCGATGCGGTGGTGGAAGACAGCGTCAACGCCGTCGGCGTCGATGTCAACACGGCTTCCCCGGCACTGCTGCGCTACGTTGCCGGACTGAACTGCAAAATCGCGCACAACATCGTCGCTTACCGTGACAGTAAAGGCCGCTTCGCCAAACGCGCCGAGTTGTTGAAAGTCCCCAGCTTGGGCGCTAAAACCTTCGAACAGGCGGCCGGATTCCTGCGCATTGCGGATGGCGATAATCCGCTCGACGCGTCTGCGGTGCACCCGGAATCGTATCCGCTGGTGGAGCAAATCGTAAAAGACGTGAAGCTTAACGTCGCCGCATTGATCGGCAACAGCGCAGTGCTGAAAACCATCCGCCCGGAACGCTACGCCACCGGACAATTCGGCCTGCCGACCGTGAAAGACATCCTGCACGAACTGGAAAAACCCGGCCGCGATCCGCGCGCGACATTCAAAACCGCGACGTTCAAGGAAGGCGTCGAAACGCTGCAAGACCTGCACCCCGGCATGATGCTGGAGGGCGTGGTCACCAACGTCGCCGCGTTCGGCGCATTCGTCGACATCGGCGTGCATCAGGACGGCCTGGTGCATATCTCCGCGCTGGCGGATAAATTCGTCAAGGACCCGCACAGTGTCGTCAAGGTGGGCCAGGTCGTCACCGTCAAGGTGGTGGAAGTGGATGAAAAGCGCAAACGGATAGCATTGACAATGCGGCTATGATATCTTTCAATAGAAATAAGATTCTCTAAGTCTAAGTCAACTTTATCTTTTCTATATATAGAGTTATCAAGTGATGAGAAAACTTCTTCTAATTCTAAATCTATTGATATTCAACATTCCTTGTTTTGCGAGTGCTAACTTTACCTCTAGTGATGGAAATCTTGTGATACCTGATGTTTCGGTTAATGGCGATAAAAATTACAACAATGTGACTCTACAATTAGATTTTAATAATGGCACTCTTAAAGTT
>JAFEEV010000197.1 GCA_018240935.1 Pseudomonadota bacterium | reverse complement strand
TGCGCTCGATCATGCTGTGTTGAAATCAGACTCAAAATGCTCATTTACATCTTGTAAACTGCGCTTTTTCATCTGATTTCGCCTTGCCTGACCGTCGCTCGCTACCTTTTTCAGAGCTTCCTTAAAAATACTGGAGCTAATTTCAAAACTTCACTTGCACACGGTATTTAAGCGTAGCTGATCCCTCGGCGGGCACGTCCACTTTCCATAGCGCTGTATTGCTTGCCGGTTTATCGTGCTGATGGCTTTCCTCGACGATTTTCCAATCACCTGGTATGGGTTCTTGCACCTTTACCGTCACCGATTCCTTCTTGGCATTATTGAGCGTGATTTCATAAGCGCTTTCAAAGCGATTAGCGCCGCTGTTGCCGGGATTACCAGAATTACCGGCACTCAATTGTTTGAAATCGATTTGTTTTTTATTGGCCGTCACGTCAAATGACTGGCCCAATTGCACGCGCACCGCCTCATTCTTTGGCGTGTGATCGATTTGATCTTCACCAACAAATTGAGCGTTGCCGTCTTTATCGCGCTTGTAGGCGCGCAAAATCCCCTTCGGCAACGGCATGCCTAAGCGGGACGACGTTTTATTATCAAATTGCAGCCAAACGTTCGCTGTCATTTTCTGTCCCAAGTCGCCGTAGCTGGAGGCATAGTAGTAGTCACTGCCCATTAATACCAGTTCTTTCCGGGCCGGCACACCGGCAGCATTGAGCAGCGCAACCTGCTTGGTTTGATTCTCAGCGATGGTTGTTAATCTTGCCAGGGTGTAGAGGTGGTAGTCCATGAGCGATTCCTGGCGCATCGGCTCAGCCATGGCAGCCGCGGCCAGCTTGGCTCTCTGCGCCACCGGCGCGGCAAATTCCTGTTGCACCCGGTGCACGCCGCCCGCCACTAATTGCAACTTCGCATTGGCGTAGCGGGTGCCGCTGGTATTCGTCAGCGTTACCCAAGCGGACAAATCCAGCTGATTTTCCGCATCGTTCAGTTCGGCAACATAATCCGCTTTCCACGATAAGCCGCCGGTCAAATAACTCAATTCCAGTTCTTCCACCGCCGTGCCGGTGTGACTTCCATCAATCACCAGAGTAGGCCGGTCACGCAAATTGCCGGGCACATTTTCAAAGGTGATACGGCCGGGTAAGCCGGTTTCGATGCGATCGGCCATTTTAAGCACCACACCGTCACTGGTCGCCAGCACCAATGCGCTCTCCCTGCTCTCTACTCCGGTAGCAGGATTGACTTTAACAATCGTCACCATTTGTCCGACATACTTATTCAACAAACTTTGCGGAGTCAGCAAATCGAAGTTAAAGTTTTGCTCCACTACAGCAATGCTACCCGGATGCGTAATGCTCCTAAGCGCTGCGGTCTCCGGCCGCATCAGCGCGCTGACGTCGCGCCATGCCAGATTAAAATCACCATTTGCCAAGGAAAGGTTACGCACGTCCTTTATTAACGCTAAATCATTGTTATAGATGGTGACTGCGACGGATTTCTGATCGTTCAGTGTACTTAACTGCTCATCGTTGCCCGCCATTGCCAGGTTTTTCCCCAATAATAGTGTGCAACCGACAATCAGCAAAGCAGGACAAAAAACAGAGTACGCTTTGCACATAGAAATTACCTCTGAGACAAAGGGATAAAACCTCAAAACGGATTTATTTATCCGGTTTAGGCCGCTCAAAAGACAATACCTTAGCAGCCGGGGCATTTTCCAAGGAATTCAGTAATTCCTTCGGCTCTTGCAATGCCTTCAGCAAACCATTTCCGCCCAGCACATTCGCCCACATTTTCTGCGAAATCTGCACGCATGCGGCCATCGGGTTACTGGCCTGTTTGCGGATCTGGTCGACTTGCCATTGCAAGCCTGTCATTCGCGGTTTGAGATGAGAAGGAGCTTGCGCTATCAAATCTTCGATCATTTGGCGGCGCAGCGCTTCGAATCTCTCTGGCTCCTCCCGCGCAACCTTGCACCAGTAATCAAAATCAAAATCCGGTGTTTTTTCTTTTTCGTTCATGAAAGTATTCTAGCACTCCGCTGTCAAAACTTGCGAGTGATGCATGGACAATTAGGATTATGCTGGCTCGCGATGGATTCGAAAATATTCTGACATTCGCGAGCTAAAAATTTAGACCAGTGAAACTGAACGAGCCTGGTTCTCAGTCAACGTTCAGCCGTATTAAATTCTTGTGAAAAAGCTGAGCAATTCACATACGTGAGAAATAAAAAAGCCGGAATCAGCATCGCGTTAATCCCGGCTTGTTGGGTAAATCCAACCCTAGCAACTATCTTACTTAAACTGATCAGCTAGGCCGGACATCATTTTAACTTTCTCTGTCATCGCACGGCTGGACGTTGATAATTTTTCAACCAGCTGTCCATTTTGCTGAGTTACTTCGTCGATTTGTGAGATTGCTTGGTTAATTTGCTCGATCCCGTTGGCTTGTTCCTGAGAAGATTGTGATATTTCGCCAACGATGTCGGAGATTTTCTTAACGCTCTCGGTGATCATTTTTAATGAATTTGCAGATTGACCCACCAGCTCCGTGCCGCTTTCCACTTTAGCCACGCTATCGTTGATCAACTCTTTGATTTGTTTTGCCGATTCGGCACTGCGGCCAGCCAGGCTGCGCACTTCATTAGCTACCACCGCAAAACCGCGTCCTTGTTCTCCGGCGCGGGCAGCTTCGACCGCCGCATTCAACGCCAGCAAATTGGTCTGGAAAGCAATTTCATCAATGACATTGGTGATATCCGCAATTTTCTTGCTGCTTTCGTTAATTTGCGACATCGCTTGCATCGTGCTGGAAACCACCGACCCGCTTTTTTCCGCTTGCTGGCGCGCTTCCAGAACCAAAATATTAGCTTGTTTGGCATTGTCAGCATTCTGCTGCACGGTGGAAGTGATTTCCTCCATGCTGGAGGCGGTTTCTTCCAGACTGGAAGCTTGATTTTCCGTGCGGCTTGACAGATCCACACTGCCCGTGGCGATTTCAGCGGCGGCATTTTCCAGTACTACAGACGATTCCTTGACACGGCCTATCGCCGTGCGGAGTTTCGCCGTCTGGAATATCTGCACATATTCCAATTGGCCGATCTCATCGTTTCTTCCGGTATAAACATAACGCGCCACCGGATCGTTCGCAATTTTTTCTGATTTTGCCGCTAACTCGCGAAGCACACCCAGCATCTGATAAATGACAGCGGAACTGATTAAACTGCCGACGGCGAAACCAGATAGCGCAAAAAGCAGTGAAATTTGCCCGGTTAGTGCCAAGCCCGAGAAAAGCAATGCAAAAATACCGGTTACTGCTAATGCGATTTTGGCAGATAGACCCATCGGGAAACGCGTTAATTTAACTGCATCCAATTTTGAACGCCGTTTGTCATCAGCGGATTTCTTCGACATAATCTTGGCATACAAAGCTTCCGCACGATCAACCCAAGCCTTTTCAGGTTTCACCCGAACCGACTGGTAACCGATAATTTTACCGTCTTCGTATTGCGGGCTGGCGAAGGCATCCACCCAATAGTGATCACCGCCTTTGTGGCGGTTTTTTACCATACCCATCCACGGATTACCGGCTTTCAGCGCATCCCACAGCATCGCGTAAGCTTCCGGCGGCACATCGGGATGACGGATGATATTGTGATTCTTGTTCTCGAGCTCTTCCCAGGAAAAGCCGCTCATGTGGATGAAATCTTCGTTGACTGATGTGAGAACACCTTTCAAATTGGTTGTCGAGATGATCACACAGTCATTATTCATACCCATATCGCGCTGGGTAACCGGTTCATTAACTCTCATTGTGCTTACTCACTATAGTGATTGATAAGAAGTAGGAGTTTTCTTACGACAAAAATTTCTTCAACTTTAATCTTTTTACGATGTTGCAAAAAGAAATAAGAAATCCATTGTGAGAATAATGAGATAGAAAAGCTTTTTATAACAAAGATAATCTGAATATCTACATTATGGTTGATTCATTTTGTCATTCAGTTTCCAGAATCAAAACCATTGATATATATTCCGATAGTGAAGATGGCAACATTGTAGGAAATATGTCTTTTCACGGACATTTTAATGAGTATCAGCTGAATTATTTTTCAGTTTCTCTGACAGGAATACGCCACACGTAGCCAGCAAGAATACTGCCGATGACGACCAGCATGACCTTCTGCCACAGTTCCGGCACAATCCAAATAGAACTGCCGAATGACAATGTCATCAAAAAATAGACCCAGCGTTTAACACGTTGCGGAATGCTGCGATAGAGTGCCCATTCGCGAATGATAGGCCCGGCAATGCGGTTTTCCAGCAATTTGCGATGAAAGTGTTCGGAACCGCGGGCAAAACAAGCTGCCGCCAGCAGTATAAAAGGCGTTGTCGGCAGCACCGGCAGCACCGCGCCCAGGACAGCCAAAAACAACGCCAGAAAACCGGCTCCCAGGTACATGGCGCGCACCAGCGGCGAATCATGCAGACATAACAAATCGGCTGTTTGCTGAGCGGCCGCCTGCCGCTCAGTTTGTTCCGCTTCACGATGATCAGATATAGACATATTCGATACTGCCGGAAAATTGACTGCTAAGGAAACGCTGATTAATTCGGCGGATGAGATGAAACACGAGGCGCACGGAACACAGCAACCAAGACATATCAATAAGATAGGCGCGGATGCGAGTACCGCGCAACGAAGTGATTCGCTCGTATAGCCAATTAATCAGCGTTTCCCTAAGTATAAAAATTCAGTAATGAATTAGACCCGTCAGCCATAAAAAGAATTGATGTTACCAGTTATAATACCCGGGCGTTAATTATTAAAATTAAGCGGATTTAATTTTTTTCTCGAGGAAATCATGCGTACTATGAAAACATTGTTTAATTTAAGTTTCATCCTGCTCGCGTTAGTGATGCTGCCGCACGCTGCCTTTGCTTATAAAGAAATGGCCGCCGCCGATGGTCCGGCATTACAGAAAATCGACACCAAAATCGGTAGCGGCGAAGAAGCCGAGATTGGAAAAACCGTTAATGTGCATTATACCGGCTGGCTCTATGATGAAAATGCGCCGGACAAGAAAGGCAAAAAGTTTGACAGTTCCTATGATCGTAAAGAATATTTCTCCTTCATGCTCGGCGCAGGCCGTGTGATCAAAGGCTGGGATCAAGGCGTTCAAGGCATGAAAGTGGGCGGGCAGCGCACGCTGATTATTCCGCCATCGATGGCTTACGGTTCGCGCGGCGCCGGTAATATTATTCCACCGGATGCGACTTTGATTTTCGACGTTGAACTGATCAATCTGAAAGCGGGCGCATATCATTAAGGCATGCTGCTCAGCCGGGGTTCCGGCCAATTTTGCATCTTGCGCTGTCTGACCGGCTGTACAAACGCTTCTAAGTAGCTCAATTTGTTTTCCGGCGAGGGAAACACTGAGAAGAGTAAAAAAAAGCGAAATCGGGTGGGAATGCACAATCCACCGGCGCATGATGTGCATTTCAAGCCCGATTTCAACGCAATGTGGCCACGCGGTTATTTTTCAATGTTTCCTGTGAAATTTTGCCATCAATAACGCATTCATCATCTAAAATGCCTTAAGATTCGCTAATTCGCTGTAGAAATTGACAGGGCACTTTATGACTCCGACCTCACAGCAACGCCACATCCGTTACAAACGCCTGAGCATTGCGCTCGGCGTCATTGCAATTCTGGTTGCCGCATTAATCGCGCTCGCCACTTTCTGGTTACCCGGTTATGCAAAATCCCAGCTCGAAATTCACCTGTCGGAATATCTGCAACGCCCGGTAACCGTGGCATCGATTGAACTAAAACCCCGCACGCTTGAATTGATCGTACAGGGTTTTCGCATTGATGAAAAAACCGGCACGAC
>JAFEEV010000196.1 GCA_018240935.1 Pseudomonadota bacterium | reverse complement strand
CCCACTACGGAGCCTTGACCTGCCGCGCCGTAGATGGCTCCGCCCACGGCTCCGCTGGCGGCGCCGACACCGGCGCCCATGGCTGTGCTGCTTGCCACATTGCCGAGCTTTCCGTTCTCTTCACTGGCGCCGGCCGATTCGGCCAGTTTTCTGCACGCTTCGATATCTTTTTCAGCAGCAGCTTTTCCCATGGATAGAAAATGCGTATTGGGATAGATAATAGGGCCGGTGCTGGAGCAGGCGGATATGAGTAACAAAATGGATCCTGCAATCCATACCGTCGGAAATTTCATTATCTTTTCTCCCATTCCTAAAATTGTGACCAGTGCGGCTGCTCGTTGAATCGGCGGCAGCACTGGTCAAGTCACATGCTATCGATAAAGATCGATTACGTGCTTACTCTTTACCTTTGGCGGTTAAAGAACCCAGGAAAGCTTTGACATCCTCGATAAATCCGGGACCGACTTTCCGTCCCAGTTGATGTTCCGCCATTTCCTCGATCGCTTGATCCAAGGTTTTGACTGAACCGTCGTGGAAGTACGGTCCTGTTTTGGTGATGTTTCGCAGACTCGGCACTTTGAATACTTTTTTGTCGGTTTCGAGACCGGTTACTGCAAATCTGCCCATATCCGATGTTTCATACGGTTCGACCAGGCCGATTTTTTTATAGGAGTTGCCGCCGAGCGCCACGCCGTTATGACAGTTCGCGCATCCCATATGGACGAATTTTTGCAAACCTCGTTTCTCGGCATCGTTCAACGCTTTTTCGTCGCCATTGAGAAAATCGTCAAAACGGGAAGGGGTGAGCAACGTGCGTTCGAAAGCGCCGATGGCTTTGCCGATATTTTTGTATTGAATCGGATCTTTCTCGTCCTTGAACGCTTCGGCGAACATAGGTTTGTATTCGTCGATTTTTTTCAATTTATCGACGACTGCGGCTTCGCTGGGCATGCCCATTTCGATCGGATTCAGAATCGGTCCCAATGCCTGCTCTTCAACGTCTTTGGCGCGGCCATCCCAGAATTGCGCAATATGCAGCGCGGCATTCAATGTCGTTGGCGAGTTTCTGCCGCCGCGTTTGCCTTCATACCCTGGCGACGTCGGCTGACCGTCGACGCCGAAATTATTCAGTTGATGGCAAGAATTACAGGAAATGGTGTCATTAACCGAAAGCCGCGTATCCGAATACAGTTTCTTGCCCAGTGTAATCAAAGCGGCATTCTTTTTTTCATCGATGATCGAAGCGGGTAAGGGTTCAAAGAATTGTTTCAGCGTCGTTTTGTCCAGCTTATGGTGACCGCCATGCATGCCGCCGTGCATTCCCCCCATGCCGTGGTGATCGCCATCATGCATTTCACCATGCTGATTGCCGCCTTTCGATTTGTCCTGATGATCGTGATTGCTTTGAGCATAACTATTGAAACTGACTATCAATGCCAGAAATAAAAATACTTTCATACATCCTCCAAGAATTTAACGTGAGCACGCCCCGGTCAATTTCACGGGAAAAATTTTTACCGAATTAAGCATAAAAAGGGCGCTTCGCAATCAATGGTTTTTCAATGAATGATTGACCGGCTTTTAGTATACCCAGATTGTATTTGCTATAGATAGCGAAGTTGCGCATTTGGCGGCAGGTTTTAACGGCGGCTGAAATCCACTAAGGAAGCTCTGAAGCGGATCGCGATATTTGCTATGCCGGTTCCGGCAAGCTGTAAAAAAGGCTAACGAGCAATAATAGATCAGGTATGCGAGGCCGTCCGGGAATGCGCGTTTTGCGCTTGCTTCCTCAATTGTGCTGCAAAAAAGCTTCGAATTTATCAACCATCATCGGTTTGCTGAAGAAGTTGCCTTGTCCGTAATCGCAACCCATGGCGATCAATAACTGTTTTTGCAAATCGGTCTCGACACCCTCGGCGATTACCTTCATACCCAGGCGGTGCGCCATTGTGATGACCGCTTCGCATAGAATTTTGTCGTTGGATTGACTATCCATATTAGTAATAAACGAGCGATCGATTTTCAGGTAATCGATGTCAAATTTTTTCAGGTAGGATAGCGATGAATAGCCTGTGCCGAAATCATCGATAGCGACTTGAACACCCGCATCGCGGTAATTGAGCAATTGTTTGACCACCAATTCGTGCACATCGAGCAACAGGTTCTCGGTGATTTCGACAATGATGCTTTGGCCGTCCAGACCGCGCTCGTTAAGATGATTGACCCAATCGCCCATTTTGCTGATGAATTGTTTCGGCGATTTATTGATGCTGATTTGGAAGTCAGCATTAAAATTGGCTTGCCACAAGGCAACCTGATTGACTGCCTGCTTGAATACCCAATCGCCGATGTCGGTTATCAGGTTGGTTTCTTCCGCAATGGTGATGAATTCTCCCGGATAAATGATGCCCCGTTCCGGATGCCGCCAGCGAATCAACGCTTCGGCTTTGTAGATATTGCCGGTTGCCAGTTCGACAATCGGTTGATACAGCAAATACAGTTGTTCTTCCTTCAATGCAGTGCGCAGTTCGTATGCCGTTCTCGAACGGACCTCGCTCGCGATCCGCATGTTCGACGTAAAACAGCTCCAGCAGTTGCGGCCATTGTTTTTGGCGGCGTACATGGCTTGATCGGCATTCTTCATCAGTATCTCGACGTTGCTGGCGTCATCGGGGAAAAACGTCGCGCCGATACTTGCCGAAACATAAGCTTGTTTACTGCTGAGATAAAACGGCTTGGCCAACTCCAGTAGGATCGTATGCATGATCTTTTCGGCACGCTGCGGT
>JAFEEV010000195.1 GCA_018240935.1 Pseudomonadota bacterium | reverse complement strand
TGCAAGAGTAAAAAGTTTTTCTTGTAATGCGGTCAAGTGGTTCGGTTGAATAGTTAGTGTTTGCAAAAGATCACCTGCTACTCGGACTAATTAATTATAAATTGTATTTGAATACTTGGAGATACCATGTATCAGCATATAAAGATACCTCGCGATGGTGAAAAAATTCAGTTCGGTCATGATAATTCATTGAAAGTGCCTAATAATCCAATCATTCCATTTATCGAGGGAGACGGTATTGGTATCGATATCACCCCGGTAATGCGCAAAGTGGTGGATTCAGCGGTTGAGAAAGCATATGGCGGAAAACGTAAGATTTCTTGGATGGAGATCTATGCGGGTGAGAAGGCAACGCAGATTTATGGGGCGGATGTGTGGTTGCCGGAAGAAACTTTGCAAGCAGCTGAAGAATTTGTGGTTTCCATTAAAGGTCCGCTCACGACCCCGGTGGGTGGCGGGATTCGCTCGATTAATGTAGCGTTGCGTCAGCAGCTGGATCTATACATCTGTTTGCGGCCTGTGCGCTATTTTAGTGGTGTTCCTAGTCCGGTGAAGAATCCGGAAAAAACGGATATGGTCATTTTCCGGGAAAATTCCGAAGATATCTATGCCGGTATCGAATGGGAAGCGGAATCTGAGTCCGTCAAGAAAGTAATTAATTTTTTGGTGAAAGATATGGGGGTAACGAGTATACGTTTTCCTCAAACCTCCGGTATTGGCATCAAGCCCGTTTCAAGAGAAGGCACGGAGCGCTTTGTGCGCAAAGCTATTCAATATGCGATAGATAATAAGCGCCGATCCGTGACGCTCGTGCATAAGGGTAATATTATGAAATTTACCGAAGGAGCATTTAAGAAATGGAGCTATGCGGTGGCTGCCAAGGAGTTTGGAGCGGAACTGCTGGATGGTGGTCCATGGATGAAATTACCGCCGGAAAAAGGCGGAATTATTATTAAGGATGTGATCGCGGATGCCTTTTTGCAGCAAATTTTATTGCGCCCGGAAGAATATGATGTGGTAGCTACTTTGAATCTGAATGGTGACTATATTTCTGATGCGCTGGCTGCCCAGGTTGGAGGGATCGGCATTGCGCCAGGAGCTAATCTGAGCGATTCCGTCGCAATCTTTGAAGCGACTCATGGAACTGCACCTAAATACGCCGGAAAAGATCAAGTCAATCCCGGTTCGATAATATTGTCTGCGGAGATGATGTTGCGGCATTTGGGGTGGGTGGAAGCAGCCGATATGATGATCAAAGCGATGGAAGCTACGATTCAAAATCAGACGGTCACTTATGACTTCGCACGATTAATGCCGGGCGCTAAGCAGGTTTCGTGCTCTGCTTTTGGGGATGAGATGATTGGAAATTTAAGCTGAAGATAAAAAAATGCCTCTTCTTATAATGAGAAGAGGCATTATTGCCATCAGGTCAAAACCTTATTTTTGTCAATAAGTCCTAAACCAGTATTTTATAAAAGTTAAGTGGATTGGATATTAGAGGCTTGTTTTCCTTTCGGTCCTTGAGTGACATCGAAACTCACTTTTTGACCTTCTTTTAGGGTTTTAAAACCAGACATGTTGATCGCTGAAAAGTGTGCGAATAAATCCTCGCTGCCATCATCTGGAGTAATAAAACCAAAACCTTTGGAATCATTGAACCATTTTACTGTACCTGTTGCCATTTCTACTTCCTATATAAAAACTGGGCCGGAAACCCTAATACTATTTGAATTTCAAGACTATTGACGGATAAAATCTGTGCCGCTGAAACTTGAAGTCAAACGCCATTTGCTGTTTTACGCAAATCCAGGGTTAAAGTCAAGAGGTTACAAGGTAATTGTGTATCGGGATTTGGTAATTATCTTAAGAGACTTGAAAATTTTGTCGTAATCGTCAAATATGTCATTACTGTGATGAAGTATTTTTGTACTAATTATTATTTATAATTGGAATCAAATAGGAAAAAGAAAGATGACGGAGAGTAATTCGGAAGCCGTTATACTTGCAGAAGAGAAGGTAAAACAAAAACCGCCTCCACTGTATAAAATATTGCTGCTGAATGATGATTTTACACCGATGGAGTTTGTGATCGAGGTATTGAAGCTGTTTTTCTCTATGAATCAGGAGCAAGCTACGCGAATAATGTTAAAGGTGCATACGGCGGGCGTTGGAGTGTGTGGTGTATATCCAAGTGATATTGCGAGTACTAAGGTTAAGCAAGTGGTCGAGTTTGCCAGACAGAATCAACATCCGCTAAGGTGTGTAATGGAGGAAAACTGAAATGATCGCCCCCGATTTAGAAGTCAGTTTGCATATGGCGTTTGTGGAATCTAGGCAAAAACGCTATGAATTCATTACAGTGGAGCATTTGTTGTTGGCAATGCTGGATAATGCAAGCGCTGCGGAAGTGTTAAATGCCTGTTTGGTAGATATCGAGGAGTTGCGATCAGTATTGCTCGATCACATTGCGCGTCATACCCCAGTGATTAAAGGTAATGAAGATGTCGATACTCAACCGACATTAGGTTTTCAGCGAGTCATCCAGCGCGCCATATTGCATGTCCAGTCGTCGGGAAAGAAAGAAGTGACGGGGGCTAATGTATTGGTGTCAATATTTGGTGAAAAGGATTCACACGCGGTGTATTTTTTGCATCAGAGGGGCGTGACGCGCCTGGATGTGGTTAATTATATTTCACATAATATTCGAAAGATGCCACAGGAAAACGACGCCAAACCGGGGAACGAGGGAGACGCCGAACATGAATCGAATTCTGGCGGATTGCTCGAGAACTACACGGTGAATCTAAATCACTTGGCGCTCATTAATAAGATCGATCCGCTCGTTGGCCGTGAAAAGGAAATCGAGCGTGTCATTCAGACATTGTGCAGACGACGAAAAAATAACCCATTGTTGGTGGGCGAAGCGGGCGTAGGTAAAACGGCAATTGCAGAGGGTTTGGCAAAACGTATTGTGGAGAAAGATGTGCCCGACCTTCTTTTAAAGCATCAGATTTATTCGCTTGATATGGGAGCCTTATTGGCGGGCACCAAATATCGCGGGGATTTTGAGCAGCGCCTAAAAACATTGTTAAAACAACTGACTGATAATCCAAATGCTATTTTGTTCATAGATGAAATTCATACGTTGATTGGCGCGGGTGCCGCATCAGGCGGTGTTCTGGATGCATCGAATTTGTTAAAACCGGTTTTAAGTTCGGGACAATTGCGATGCATTGGTGCTACAACTTTTAGTGAGTATCGCGGAATCTTCGAGAAAGATCATGCGCTGTCAAGGCGTTTCCAGCAAATTGAGGTTAATGAACCCAGCGTCGATGAAACCGTGGCCATTTTGCGCGGACTGAAATCGCGCTATGAACAGCACCACAAAGTTAAATATACAGCTAGCGCATTGGTTTCCGCCGCAGAACTTTCTGAGCGCTATATAAACGACCGGCATTTGCCCGACAAAGCCATTGACGTGCTCGATGAAGCAGGCGCTGCACAGCGTTTGCTGCCGAAATCTAAGAAGCGCAAGATCATTGGTAAAAGTGAAATAGAAGCCGTGGTAGCGAAGATTGCGCGAATTCCTCCGCAAAATATCTCGACAAACGATCGCAACCGGTTGAAAACATTGGGTCGTGATATGAAAGCGGTCGTTTTTGGGCAAGATAATGCGATCACCGCATTGACGGCAGCAATCAAAATGGCAAGAAGCGGATTAGGTAATCCGCGAAAACCGGTGGGGTCTTTCCTTTTTTCCGGGCCGACCGGAGTC
>JAFEEV010000194.1 GCA_018240935.1 Pseudomonadota bacterium | reverse complement strand
TGTTCGCCATTTAAAGTGGTACGTGAGCTGGGTTTAAAACGTCGTGAGACAGTTTGGTCCCTATCTGCCGTGGGCGTTGGAAGTTTGAAAGGACCTGCTCCTAGTACGAGAGGACCGGAGTGGACGCACCTCTGGTGTACCGGTTATGACGCCAGTCGTATCGCCGGGTAGCTATGTGCGGACGAGATAACCGCTGAAAGCATCTAAGCGGGAAACTCTCCTTAAGATAAGACTTCCCGAGAGTATAACTCTCCTAAAGGTTCGTCGAAGACTACGACGTTGATAGGTCGGGTGTGGAAGCATAGTAATATGTTAAGCTAACCGATACTAATTGACCGTGAGGCTTGATCCTATAACTTTAATAATTTATAAGATTATATAATCTAACCATAATTATACTTTTCCAAATATGAATAATATTTATAAAAATATTATTCAAATTCGAGTTACGCTTGGCGGCCATAGCACTTTGGACCCACCTCTTCCCATCCCGAACAGAACCGTGAAACGAAGCTGCGCCGATGATAGTGTGCAACCGCATGTGAAAGTAGGTTACCGCCAGGCATTCAATTAAAAAACCTCTCATCCAGATAATTGATGAGAGGTTTTTTTATTTCTACAGAATTCAGATAATCTCACTGCTAGATTTATTGCAGTTAGCATGAAGATATGTCTCGGCATTTTCTAATAGCAAATGGCGAGATCCGCATAGTAGCGCTCTCGGTACTTTCATTCTTAAGCTTTGCTAACGGAGTAAAGTTTTATAATGTTTGTTGTCAAAACTTTAATTTACATCTATGAGAATCCAATACGGTTTGAAAAATCCGATGAGATTTCTGAAATATTTTGTTATTCATTTTTCTTTATTTGTCTGAAATCGTTGCAATTATTCATAAAATAATTGTTCAAGAAACTTTATTCATCACTAGAGTGTGCTGTTATGAACGAATCTGAAATTAAAAAAGATGATTGGGAAAGGCGGCTGCTTGAAAAGCTTGCTTTGGCTTCATTACAGGAGCAACGCCGTGCACGCGTGTGGGGCATTTTTTTCAAGCTGATTACTTTTCTCTACCTTTTTATTTTATTGTTCGTGGCGTTAGGATGGATTGAAGATGGAAGGGTTCGTATCGCTGAAAAGCATACTGCACTAATTGATTTAAAGGGAATGATTACTGCGGACAGCATCAGCAACGCGGATAAAGTCAATGCAAGTTTGCGTTCCGCTTTTGAGGATAAAAATACGCAAGGAATAATATTGCGAATCAATAGTCCCGGTGGAAGTCCAGTTCAAGCTGGTCATATCTATGATGAAATACGGCGCTTGCGCTCCAAATACCCCGATATACCACTGTATGCAGTCGTTGGCGATATTTGCGCTTCCGGGGGATATTATGTCGCCGCGGCTGCCGACAAAATTTTTGTAGATAAGGCAAGCCTGATTGGTTCGATCGGTGTCTTGATAGATGGTTTTGGTTTTGCCGGTACTTTGGAGAAACTCGGCGTAGAGCGCCGATTGTTGACAGCAGGTGAAAACAAAAGCTTTCTGGATCCGTTTGCTCCGTTAGATCCGGTGCAAAAAGAGCATGCAACGCGATTACTGCGTGAAATACACGAACAATTCATTCAGGTCGTAAAACAAGGACGAGGTGAGCGCTTAAAGGATGCGCCGGAAATATTCAGCGGAATAGTTTGGACAGGACAAAAAAGTATCGATTTAGGACTCGCTGATGAAATGGGCGATGCGGATTATGTAGCGCGTGAAATTATACAAGCGGAAACATTAGTAGATTTTACGCCGCATGAAGGCTTTTCCGATTTATTTAACAAACGCTTCAGTCAAATAGTCTTTAACATTATGTCCGATCTCGCAGTGAGCTTACGCTAAGCGAGACTTTGACATCATTTATTGAATATTTCGGTTAGTGCGCGTTTTACGCCGCATTGCCATGCTGGAAGCATTAAATCAAAAGTTTTTGCCAGTTTCAGTGAGCTTAAGCGTGAATTGAACGGGCGTTGTGCCGCTGACGGGAAATCGCTGCTGGCGATCGGCTGCAAAGCCGTCGATTTGATTTTGAGCGGTAAGTTTGCACTTTCTGCACTTTCCAGAATGTATTTGGCAAATTCGTACCAAGAAGTGCTGCCGCTTGCGGTCAGATGGTATAAGCCCGAGATTTCGGGGTTATGCTTGGTCATGAGCAGTGCGAGGGCTGTAATGTCGGCGATCAATTCGGCACCTGTCGGCGATCCGATTTGATCATTGACAACGGTTAATTTATCGCGCTGCTGCGCTAAGCGAAGTATGGTTTTTATGAAATTATTTCCATTGGCCGAATACACCCAACTAGTGCGAAAGATCAGATGCAAACAACCGGAAGCTTGAATATTTTTTTCTCCTTGCAGCTTGGTTTTCCCATATGTGTTCAGCGGTTCCGTTGCATCAGTTTCGACAAAAGGCTGGTCACCATGACCATTGAAAACATAATCCGTTGAATAATGAACTAGCCAGGCATTTTGTTGCTTTGCCTCAGATGCAATGACACCGGGTGCTTCAGCATTCAGCGCATGAGCCAATTCAGGCTCGCTTTCCGCTTTATCGACAGCTGTATAAGCCGCCGCATTGACAATGATGTCGGGGGCGATTTTCCGTATCGTCTGTCGAACGCCGGCAAGATCGGTAAGATCGCCGCAAAAATCGGTACTCGTTGAATGTAATGCGATCAGTTCGCCCAGCGGTGCAAGGCTGCGTTGCAACTCCCATCCTACTTGGCCTTTTTTGCCAAACAACAAGATTTTTTTCATGATAATCCTGCGTAGTTTTTGTTGATCCATTCCTGATAAGCGCCTGTTTGCACATCAGCAACCCATTGTTGATTATTGACATACCAGTGAATGGTTTTGCGAATACCGGTCGCGAATGTTTCTCCCGGCCGCCAATTGAGTTCGCGCTCGATTTTCATTGCATTAATGGCATAACGCCGGTCATGTCCCGGCCGATCTTCGACATGCGTAATGAGCTTGTGAAAATCCGCAGTAGGGTATGATTCTTCTAACAAAGTGCAGATCGTTTGCACGATTTCGATATTGGGTTTTTCATTCCAGCCGCCGATATTATAGGTTTCTCCCGGAATACCTCCCTCCAGAACCCGGCGGATTGCGCTACAGTGATCGGTCACATACAGCCAGTCGCGGACTTGCTGGCCGTCACCGTATACCGGCAAGGGTTTCCCCTCGAGAGCATTGGCAATCATCAGAGGAATCAGCTTTTCCGGAAATTGGAACGGCCCGTAGTTGTTGGAGCAATTTGTGGTCAGTACGGGTAAACCGTAGGTGTGGTGATAGGCGCGCACTAAGTGATCGCTGGAAGCTTTACTGGCTGAATAGGGACTGTTCGGTTCATAGCGGTGTTCTTCCGTAAAGGCCGGTTCATTTTTGCTTAACGAACCATAAACTTCGTCGGTTGAGACGTGTAGAAAGCGGAAATCTTGTTTTGCAGGTAAATCCAGCTCACGCCAGTAAGCGTGCGTTGCTTCCAATAAACGAAAAGTTCCCAGAATATTGGTTTGAATAAAATCCGCCGGACCGTGAATCGAACGATCTACGTGGCTTTCGGCTGCCAGATTGATAATCGCACGAGGTTGATATTGAGCCAGTAATTGCGAAACCTGTGAACTATCGCCGATATCGCCTTGCACAAAAATATGCCGCGGATCCTGAGATAAGGAAGAAAGATTATGCAGATTTCCGGCATACGTCAATTTATCCAAATTGATGACTTTTTCATCCGATTGCGCCAACCAATCCAAAACGAAATTGCTGCCGATAAAACCTGCGCCTCCTGTGACTAAAATCATTTAGTTTCCCGGAAGATTGAGTTGATGAATGCGATTAAAATGCAAATGCCGTAAAAATTTGAAGTCACTTTTACATGGATTTATTCCGCTTCCCACAGCGGTAAAATTCCCGTTTCGCCGGATTTTACTTGAAATTCACAATCGATGCCGATTCCCGGAGCCCACACCAAATGTTCACCGCAGAATAACAGCGGCATGCGGCTGCGTTGCCAGGGTGGAATGGATGTTTCCTGCAATAAGTTTTTCAAACTCCTGCGCGGACGGTTGCAGGCCGGTGTAAAACGTTCGCCGCCTGCGCGAATACGCACGGTAACCGGTCCGGTCCGCAATTTCTGCTGATCGATACCCTGATTCACAACTTCCGTAAAACGGATCGCGCCGTTAAAGTTCGGCAGCGCTAAGCGCGTTTCGCCTTGCCAAACGCATTGATCAAAGTTCTGAGCCTGTACTTTCTTATTCTTATGCAGAATATAAACGGCGCCTTTGAAACAGCGGATTTCGTGATTGCCGAAAGTGATGTGGATCTGATTGTCTCGATTGGCCGACAGCAACTGATTGGCAATATCTTCCAGTTTTGCCGTGCTGGGGAGCATCGCGCCCTGTTGCGCCAGAGTGAACCGCAAGAGATTTTTTACCCGTTTAATATTCAATTTTCGGATGCGCTCGATCTGCAGCTTGCCGCGAACAAGACAGTTCTCACTATCCATTGCCGCCAATTCATCCAGCAGTTGCGACGCCTCGGCGAAATGGCGGCTGGCGCGTAACAGTGTTTGCGGATAATTGGGATAGCGTTTTTTTAGTAAAGGCAGAATATCATGACGCAGAAAATTCCGATGGAAGGCAGTGTCGTCATTGCTTTCGTCGTTAATCCAACGCAATTCATTTTGCCGCGCATAATCTTCGATGCTACGGCGGGAAACTTCCAGTAACGGCCGCAGTATTTGCGGCGCAGTTGCGGACTGTTTTCTGACAACCGGCATTGCGCTCAGTCCGCGTATTCCGGCGCCCCGGAATAATTGCAATAACAATGTCTCGGCCTGATCATCCAAATGTTGCGCCACGACGATGAAATCCGCCGGCATGCCGCTGAAAACACGATACCGTTCTTCGCGCGCAATCGCTTCGAGACTGACTCCGGCTTCTTTTTTTATTTGCAGATAGGCAATGTGGATGGAGACGCCATAAGCATGGCAAAGATCGCAGCAGAACCTGCTCCAGCGGGTTGCGTTGCTGCTGATGCCATGATTGACATGCACAGCGGAAAGCGTAAACGGCATCTGCTTGGACAGCACCGTAAGGATGTTCAGTAATACGACCGAATCGATTCCGCCGCTCAGTGCAATCGTCAGATGATCGTCCGGTTGGATATGCGCAAGTAAGACTTTTTGAGCGTCACTGATCAGGTTATTCGATTTTGACTTCCTTGAATGAGCCATACGCCATCAGCCGGTCCAGACGTTTTTCCAAAAGCGCTTCGATAGAACGATCCTGAAGTTTGCGCAGCGATTCCTTCAGCACCGTTTTTACCGATTGCATGGTAGCCGGATAGTCGCGGTGAGCGCCGCCGATGGGTTCGGTAATGATGCTGTCGATCAAGTTCATGGCTTTCAAACGATCCGCGGTAATGCCCATGATTTCGGCCGCCTCCGGCGCTTTGTCAGCGCTTTTCCATAAAATCGAGGCGCATCCTTCCGGCGATATGACGGAATAGGTTGCGTATTGCAACATGTGAATCACGTCGCCGACGGCGACGGCCAAAGCACCGCCCGAACCGCCTTCGCCGATGATGACGCAAATCACCGGGATTCTTAACTCCGCCAAAACGTAGAGATTTCTGCCGATGGCTTCCGATTGACCGCGTTCTTCCGCGTCAATGCCGGGATATGCGCCGGGTGTGTCGATAAAAGTAATCAGCGGAATCGAAAATTTTTCCGCCAAACGCATCAAGCGCAATGCTTTGCGATAACCCTCCGGTTTCGGCATGCCAAAGTTGCGGTGAATTTTTTCCCGGGTATCGCGGCCTTTTTGATGACCGATCACCATCACAGTTTGACCGTTAAAGCGCGCCAGACCGCCGACTATGGCATGATCATCGGAGAAATTCCGGTCGCCATGCAGTTCTTCGAAATCGGTAAATAAATGCTCGATGTAATCCAAAGTATAAGGGCGTTGGGGGTGGCGGGCGACTTGTGAGATTTGCCACGGTGTCAGTTTGGCGTATACATTTTTTGTCAGGGATTGGCTTTTTGCTTGCAGGCGTGCAATTTCAGCGGAAATATCCAAAGCCGAATCATCCTGCGCAAAACGCAATTCCTCAATTTTTGATTCAAATTCTGCAATATTTTGCTCAAATTCCAGAAAAGTGATTTTCATGTGGGTTAAGCTATAATCCGAAAGGTGAAATGATACAGGATTTACAGCCCGACCGGCACGGCTCAGTGAATCGAGCGGATGGTTTGTTTCGCTCCGGTCAGAAGGATTCTTTCCGGGTAATGAAGCTGTCGATTGCTAAAAATTATGGTTGGAAATATTTTATGAACAGACGCACTTTTCTACAGCGAATGAGTGCATTCGCTGCAATTCCTGCCATCCCATTTGTTTTCCCGGTGCAACTCGGTGCCAGCGGCGCTGGTCCGGTGGCAATCGCACCGCTCAATAAACCGAAAGAAACGTGGCGCGGATTACTGACGCCGGAAGCTTACCGGGTTTTATTCGAAGAAGATACCGAGGAGCCCGGAAGCAGCGAATTGAATTCTGAAACGCGCGCGGGAACCTATATTTGTGCGGCATGCCATTGGCCGCTGTTCGAGAGTCAAAATAAATACGAGAGCGGAAGCGGATGGCCCAGTTTTACCCAGCCGATTTCCGGGCATGTCGGTACTAAGCCTGACTATCAACTCATTTTTTTGCGCACGGAGTACCATTGTGCGCGTTGCGGCGGCCATCAAGGGCATGTTTTTAAAGACGGTCCGCCGCCGCGCGGCGAACGGTGGTGCAATAACGGTCTGGCGCTGAAATTTGTACTGCAAGCGGAGCCATTGCCGCCGCTCAGAAGCTAGCGCTACCGGTTATCATGACTGCTATCCGGTGATGGGATTAAAAGATTTAATGGGGGAAGTTAAACATTAGCAAAACAAAAATTATTTCCTTGGGCGGCCTCACGCCAAAGGTTTTCTTGCGCGATTACTGGCAAAAGCGGCCTTTGCTGGTGAGAAATGCATTACCCGGATTTAATGGTTTATTGACGCGCGAGGATTTGATGGCGCTGGCGTGCGATGAAGATGCGCAATCACGCTTGGTCATTCAACGGAAGGGACAATGGCAACTCAAGCATGGCCCGCTGGAGCGTGATGATCTGGCGCGCTTGCCGAAGAAACAGTGGACTTTGCTGGTGCAAGGTGTCAATCATTTTCTTTCCTCCGCGCGTGATTTATTGACACAATTCCGCTTCATACCGCACACCCGGCTGGATGATTTAATGGTCAGCTATGCGCCCAAAGGCGGCGGAATCGGACCGCATTTTGATTCCTACGATGTGTTTCTGCTTCAGGGAATGGGTTCCAGACGCTGGCAAATATCCGCACAACAGGATGATGAGTTTATTGCGGACGCGCCGCTGAGGATTCTGAAGAATTTTCAACCGGAACAGGAATGGGTGTTAAACCCCGGCGATATGCTTTACTTGCCGCCCAAGTATGCGCATAACGGCATTGCCGAAGATGACTGTATGACCTATTCAATCGGCTTTCGTGCGCCCAGTCATCAGGAATTGATAACGCAGTTTCTGGTTCACTTGCAGGATAATCTTGTAACGGACGGCTGGTATTCCGATCCTGATTTGCATATGCAATCGCATCCGTCAAGAATTAGCGCGGCGATGCAATCCCAAGTTAACTCGATCCTGAAGAAAATTAAGTGGGATCGCAAGGATGTCGAGAATTTTTTAGGTATTTATCTTTCCGAGCCGAAGCCCCATATTTTCTTTGAACAGCCTGCGAAACCGTTAACCATGCGCGCATTTCTGCGGCGGATTAGCGCAAATGGGGTACAACTCGATTTAAAAAGCAGACTCTTAAGCGGCGGCGGTAAATTATTTATGAATGGCGAAGTCTTTGAAGTCAGTTCCGCCGCATACAAGACGTTGATCAATCTCGCTGATAATCACGAATTGCCGCCGGTATCCGGCTTGGATCATGAGACCGGGGAGATTCTGTATCAGTGGTACGTTAATGGTTATATTAAGAGCTAAGGAAACGCTGATTAATTGGCTATACGAGCGAATCACTTCGTTGCGCGGTACGCGCATCCTCGCCTATCGTATTGATATGTCTCGGTTGCTGTGTTCCATGCGCCTCGTACTTCATCTCGTCAACCGAATTAATCAGCGTTTCCGTAAGCTTAGTTCTTAGTATTACTTCTGTGAGACACATCAAAATTTTAATCAGATTTGTATAATCTTGTCAGTTCGATTATGCTATCACGCGCAAATCAAAACGAAGAACATGGGAGATTAAATGTTTAGATTTCTATTTGGAGTAATGGCTTTTGCTATTTTGACACTGAGCGCCTGCGAAGGTAAGAAAAGTCTTGATGGTTATCCTATGGATAAACCGCCTCCATCTGCTTATGCACCAAGAGATTCCGAACCTCAAGAATTAAAATAATAAATGGAATAAGCACGTAG
Source organism: Pseudomonadota bacterium (assembly GCA_018240935.1). GTDB lineage: Bacteria > Pseudomonadota > Gammaproteobacteria > Burkholderiales > Nitrosomonadaceae > Nitrosomonas. Next base: position 677 of record JAFEEV010000194.1, on the reverse strand, counting down.
CAAAGTTTCAGAAATAACACTTCTTAAGCCACAAATTCTCGAAGCAAGGGAGTTTGTGGTTTCTGGTTGATAATCAAACGAAGATTTACCGAATGTTGCTGGTAGATTATTTTTTTGTCCATCAATCAAATCTCTGGTTTCCATTTTCTTATCGGAATACTTAAATACCATGAAGATGGATTTTCAGAAAACAGGGGATCATTTAGATACTATTTATTATCTGGATGAATATAACCTGAAAAGCAGTTACGGATATCGATTGACTTTCGGCGAGGAAGTGTGCTTGAAGGGCCAATTCAATTCGTTATATACTGCGCGCTTTATTATTTTAAGAACTTTTTATAAGGAAAATCACATGAAATATACTCTTCTGGCTGCACTCTTAATCGCTTTAACGCTAACTGCATGTGGCAAACCATCCCAAGCTTTGCCTGAAACGGAAAAAGCAAACTATGATAAGGTCATGAGCGGCGGCGAACCAGACGTTAAAAAGAAATAATTTTTCTGTTTGGAGAAATAAAAAAACCGCCTTTGAGGGCGGTTTTTTTATTTCTAAGGAAGCTCTGAAAAAGGTAGCGAGCGACGGTCAGGCAAGGCGAAATCAGATGAAAAAGCGCAGTTTACAAGATGTAAATGAGCATTTTGAGTCTGATTTCAACACAGCATGATCGAGCGCA